>JBFKAE010000035.1:0-24363 GCA_041621755.1 Sphingomonadaceae bacterium
ATGGTGTCGGTGAATGTCAACAGGACCTAGGGTCAGGACCCATTAAATGCGCTCCCGCCCACACGCCTTGCGATCAGAAATCGACCGCAATGCCGTTTTTTTCCCAGTCGCCATAGCGCACGGGGTCCGGCCCCTTGGGTCCGCCCTTTTCGTCGTCTTTTTTGACTTTTGTTTTTGGGTCAGGGGTTTGGGGCTTTTCGTCTTTGCTCATGGATTGACTACGCTGCATAGTTGATGATCGGGAATCATTGGGAGCTTTGATTATGAGCATATTGGCCGGGCGTGCAATTGCGATTACCGGCGCGGGCAGTGGTATTGGCCGTGCGCTTGCGCTGGGGCTTGCCAAATGTGGCGCCAAAGTTGCGCTTTGCGACAAATCGGCGGACGCGCTTGCTGAAACCGGCCGCATGCTCGGCAATCATCCGCATTCGACGACGGCATTCGATGTGACCGATGACACCGCCCTGAAGGCCTGGATCGACAGTGCAGCCGCAGAGTATGGCGGCCTTGACGGCATCATCAACAATGCTGGCCTTACCGTGGTCGCGCCGTTTGAAGACACGCCCCAAGCCGATTTCGACCGCGTCATGGCGGTCAATTTTGGCGCGGTCGTTGCGGGGTGTCGCCATGCTTTGCCGCACCTTCGCAACAGCGACAGCGCATGGCTGGTCAATATCTCGTCGGTTTTCGGCATGATGGGCTACCCCTCGCAATCGGCCTATAACGCCTCGAAATACGCCGTCCGCGGTTTGACCGAGGCGCTTTATATGGAACTTTCAAAAAGCGATCCGCATATTGCGGTCATGCGGGTGCATCCGGGCGGCATCAAGACCAATGTCGCGCGCAACGCCAAGGTTATCAAAGCCGCGGACGGCAATATGAGCGCGACCGATTTCAGCAAAGCATTCGATAAAATGGCGCACACGACCCCCGAAGTGGCCGCGGAAACCATTATCCGCGGCATGGAGGCGCGCAGCCATCGCGTGCTGATCGGCGGTGATGCGCGTATGATTGACTGGATCACGCGATTTTTCCCGGTGCGCTATCCATCGGTGATGGCGCGGCTGATGGGTGGCGCCAAGGCTTGACGATGCATCGCGGAGCGGGCACCAGCCGCGCGATGAACACCAAAAATCAAAAGCAACACCGCTGAGTAGCCCGACACCCCCCGGGCTTGCCCCCCGTGCCGCGGCGCTTGCGCTCCTGCAGGCGGTGCTTTGGCGTGGCGAACCGCTCGACAGGTCGATCGCGCGGGCATTCCGTAAACTGGATACTGCCCCTGATCGCGGATTGGCGCGGGCGATTGTCGGCGCGGTGCTGCGGCATCTTGCAGACCTTGATGACCTCATCGACAGCGCCACCAAAAAGCGCCTGCCCGACGATGCGCGTGCGCGAATGGTGCTGCGTATGGCGTTGGCGCAGATGCGCCTGCTCGACACACCGCCGCACGCCGTCATAGCGACTGCGCTGCCGTTGCTCGAAGGTGGGCCACGGCGCTTGACGCATGGCGTGCTTTCCAGCCTGATCAAGGCGAATGCGCAGCTTCCCGCTTTGCCGCGCCTGCCGGATCTCTGGATGGTGCGCTGGATGTCGTCATGGGGCGAGGATATGATCGCGGCGGCCTCGCGGGCGCTTGGCGGGGGCAATGTTCCACTCGACCTCAGCCTGCGCGATGCAGCGCACACCGCAAGCTGGGCAGAAACACTTGGCGGTACGTCATTGCTACCGGGGCATGTCCGGATATCATATAAGGGCCGCATCGAAGACTTGCCCGGCTATGCGGACGGCGCGTGGTGGGTTCAGGATCTCGCTGCCAGCCTGCCCGCGCGTCTGCTCTCCCCAAAGCCGGGGGAACGGGTCTTCGATCTTTGCGCCGCGCCCGGCGGCAAGACCATGCAACTTGCGGCAAGCGGCGCGGACGTAACCGCCATTGATATGTCGGCAGAGCGTATGGTGCGCGTAGAAGAAAATCTTGAACGCACCGGCCTGTCCGCAACACGCGTGACGGCTGATGCGTTGAAATGGCAGGCGCAGGCTGCGCCCGATGCCATTCTCCTCGACGCCCCCTGTTCGGGGACCGGCATTTTTCGCCGCCATCCCGACGTGCTGTTTTTGAAAAGCGCGCAGCAGATCAATCAGCTTTGCAATCAACAAGCGGCGATGCTCGATCGTGCCGCGGACCTGCTGGCTGTGGGCGGGCGGCTGGTTTATTGTGTCTGCTCGCTCGAACCTGCCGAGGGTGAAGCGCAGATTACCGCGCTGTTCGACCGCCGCACGGACTTGAAAATTGACCCCATCAGAGCCGATGAACTGCCCGCCGGTCTGCAACCGCATGCCGAGGGTTGGCTGCGAACCTTGCCGGGCGACCTCGAAGGCGAAGGGGGACTCGACGGATTTTTTATGGCGCGCGTCGTAAAAGCCTGACTCTGCGTCTTGGCCCATTGCATGGGGGATGCTAAACGCTCGACATGCAACAGCCCATCCGTATCGCACCCTCCATATTATCCGCAGACTTTGCCATGCTCGGGCAAGAGGTCGCCCGCATCGACGCGGCAGGCGCCGATTATATCCATGTCGATGTGATGGATGGTCATTTTGTGCCCAACATCACCATCGGTCCCGGCGTGGTAAAGGCCCTGCGCCCGCATACGCACAAGCCCTTTGACGTGCATCTGATGATTTCGCCCGTCGATCATTTTCTCGAAGCTTTCGCCGAGGCGGGGGCCGACATATTGACTGTTCACCCTGAATCGGGTCCGCATCTGCATCGCACCGTGCAGACCATCAAGGCGCTCGGCAAGAGGGCTGGCGTCTCGCTCAACCCGGCAACGCCGATCGAGGTGCTCGACTATGTGCTCGAAGATCTCGATCTGGTGCTGGTGATGAGCGTCAATCCCGGCTTTGGCGGCCAATCCTTCATCGACAGCCAGTTGCGCAAGATCGAAGCGCTGCGCGCGCGCATCGATGCGACGGGGAAAACCATCGATCTGGAGGTCGATGGCGGCATTGACGTGAAGACTGCGCCGCGCGCGATTGCGGCGGGCGCGGATGTGCTTGTTGCCGGAACCGCGACATTTCGTGGCGGCCCCGATGCCTATGCAGCCAATATCAGGACGCTGCGCGGGGACGGGCCACGGTGAACGATGATGCTGCTGACACGCAGGAACCGCCGGGCCATCGCCTGACCCGGGCCGCCCGCGATACCGGGCGTTCGATCGCCGGGCGCATCGGCGCGCGTATGCAACAATTAAGCTATGGCAGTGTCCTGCACCGCCGTGCCCTGCGCGGTCGTCAGCCACTCAAAATCCTCGGTACGCCGTCCGACCCGGTGCGCGGTGATATGGGCATTGGTCGCGCGATCGCATCGGGTACGCTGCGCTATGCCGGGCACGAGGAAGCCATACGGCTGTTGAAGTTCAGCGCGGTCAGTGCACCGCGCCGCTGGCGCGAATGGGCGCATGGCTTTGGCTGGCTGCGCGATCTTGCGGCGGTTGCTGATCGCAAAAAAGGCTCGATTCCCGCCGAACTCGTCGTCGAAGCCTGGCTTGCCGATCACGGCGAATATGACGATCTGGCCTGGCGTCCCGATATTCTTGGCCGTCGCATTTTGTTCTGGACGCTGTATGCGCCTTATATTCTGTCGCGCGGCGAACCGATTTACCGTTCGCTGGTGCTCAATCATCTTGCGCGCGGTGCACGCCATCTTGACCGCGCTTATGACAAGGCTGACCCCGGCTTTGCGCGTATCGAAGCGGTGGGAGGCATGCTCGCGGCGGGCCTGATGTTGCCCGACGGCGCAACGCGGACCGTCCGTGCCGAAGCCGCCTTGCAGTCGGCGATCGAGGCGTTCGTCTTTGCCGATGGCGGCGTCGTCAGCCGACGCCCGTCCGACATCCTGATCGTTGCCGAGACCTTGCTGGCGCTGCGCGCGCTTTACGAGGCGCGGCGCATCGATACGCCGGAGGCCATCACGCAGACGCTTGATACGCTTGCCTCGGGGTTGAAGGGGGCTTCGCTTGGCGATGGCGCACTTGCCGCGATTCATGGCGGCAATGTCTGCGCCGCCGCGCGCGTCGCGCATGTGTTAAGCCTGATCGGCGGCGCGGCGCGACCGACGCGCAATGGTAACGCATCGGGTTTCCAGCGGCTGTCGGCGGGGAATTCGATCATTGTCGCCGATGCTGGTCCACCACCTGCTGCGCGGATGATGTGCGGCGGACATGCCGGGACACTTGCCTTTGAAATGTCGGATGGTGCGACGCGACTTATCGTCAATTGCGGCGGTGGTTTTGGCGCGCCTCAGCCGCTTTCGCCAAAATTGACACAGTTGATGCGCTCGACGGCGGCGCATTCGACGCTTGTCATTGCCGATACGAATTCGACGCAGCTCAATCCCGGCGGCGGGCTTGGCAAAGGCGTCGATGAAGTGGTCGTCACCCGCCATGAAAGCGAAGAAGGCAGCTGGCTCGACGCGAGCCATGACGGCTATGCAAAGCGCTTTGGGCTTTTACACCGACGCCGTATCTTTTTGTCGGGCGATGGCCGGGATCTTCGCGGCGAAGACGTGTTGTCGCCTGTACGCGGCCGGGGTCTGGGACTGCGCAGGCGTGCGCTCCGCTTCGACATCCGCTTTCACCTTGGCCCCGGCGCCGAGGCGACGCCGACCGCCGATGGCAAGGGCGCGCTCGTCAAATTGCCGACGGGTCATGTCTGGCAGGTCAAGGTGCGCGGCGGCGCGCTTGACGTTGATGAAAGCCTGTGGATCGATGCCGAGGGCCAGCTACGCCCGATCATGCAATTGGTGGTTACGGGCGAAACGGTGCGTCGGGCCGATACGGCAATAAACTGGTCGTTCAAGCGCTCCGGGCGCTGACATCATTACGGAAAGACGATTTTTGATGAATGAGAATGAAGTGAAGGTGAAGCGGGCGCTGCTGTCGGTGTCGGACAAGGCGGGCATCCTGGCGCTTGGCGAGGCGCTCGCCGCGCGCGGTGTCGAACTTTTGTCGACGGGTGGTACGGCCAAGGCGCTGCGTGACGCGGGGCTTACGGTCAAGGATGTCTCGGACCATACCGGGTTTCCAGAAATGATGGATGGGCGGGTCAAGACGTTGCACCCGAAAATCCACGGTGGCCTGCTTGCGGTGCGCGACAATGCCGAGCACGCCAAGGCGATGGCCGATCATGATATCGGTGCGATCGATCTTGTCGTCGTCAACCTCTATCCCTTCGTTGAAACCGTCGCAAAGGGCGCGGGCCGCGATGAAATCGTTGAAAATATCGACATAGGTGGCCCTTCGATGGTGCGCTCGGCGGCCAAAAATCACGACTATGTGACCATCCTTACCGACGCGAACGACTATGCAGCGCTGCTTGAAGAGCTGGAAAAATCGGACGGCGGGACCAGCCGCGATTTCCGGCGCGCGATGGCGGCAAAGGCGTTCGCGGCGACGGCGGCCTATGACGGCATGATTGCCGAATGGTTTGCAGGCGTTGATCAGGGCGAGACCTTCCCTGCAAGCCGGTCGAAACCGACACGACGGGTTTCGATGCTGCGCTATGGCGAAAACCCGCATCAGCAGGCCGCGCTTTATGTGCCCTATGGCGCAGCCGCGCGCGGTATTGCGCAGGCGGTGCAGGTGCAGGGCAAGGCCTTGAGTTATAATAATTACAACGACGCCGATGCCGCGCTTGAACTGGTCAGCGAATTTCGCGACGGGCCACCGACCTGCGTCATCGTCAAGCACGCCAATCCGTGCGGCGTCGCCACCGCCGACAGCCTGATCGCGGCCTATCGCGCCGCGCTTGAATGTGACAGCGTGTCGGCCTTTGGCGGCATTGTTGCGGTCAACCGTCCGCTTGATGGGCCAACCGCAGAGGCGATCAGCGAGATTTTCACCGAAGTCGTCGCTGCGCCCGATGCCAATGACGATGCCAAGGCGGTTTTTGCCAAAAAGAAAAACCTGCGCCTGCTTTTGACCGGCGACCTCCCCGATCCCGCACGCGGTGGCCTGACCACAAAAATCATCGCGGGCGGTGCGCTGGTGCAGGAGCGTGACAATGGCAGGATTTCACAAGATATGCTGAAAACTGTCACAAAGCGCGCGCCAACCGATCGCGAACTTGCCGACTGCCTCTTTGCCTGGACCATCGCCAAGCACGTCAAGTCGAATGCGATCGTCTATGCAAAGGACGGTGTGACCGCGGGCATTGGCGCGGGTCAGATGAACCGTCGCGATTCCGCGCGCATCGCCGCCATGAAGGCTGCGGAGGCCGCGGAAACATATGGTTGGCCGCAACCAAAAACCGCGGGCGCAGCGGTAGCCTCGGACGCTTTCTTCCCCTTTGCCGACGGTCTGCTCGCGGCTGCAGCCGCGGGTGCGACGGCGGTTATTCAGCCCGGCGGATCAATCCGCGACGATGAAGTGATCGCTGCCGCCGACGATGCCGGCCTTGCCATGCTCTTCACCGGTATGCGGCATTTCCGGCACTGACGACCTATTGGGGTTCGGGGACTTTCTGACGCTTTTTCTGTAACGCGCGTTCGCGGCGCCATTGATCATATTCGCGCTTTGAACAACCGAATTCGCCACCACCGCCAACCGCCGTGCAGGACGTGCTCGGCGCGGCGCTTTCATGGTCGATGAGCGCGGCGCGTTCGGACTGGACATCGGTCAGCCGGTCGCCGGGATCTGCCACTTCGGGTTCGACGGTCGGTTCTTCGTCGGGACGACCGCAGACGATGATTTCGCCTTGCCGTTCAGGGTTCGGGCAGGATTCGGGCAGCCATTCGTCCAGCGGGATGCGCCGCAGGACGCCGCTGTCCGTCGCCGGTGCAGGCGGCTTTACGGCATCTTGCGCAAGTGCGGGCGTTGCGGCCATTTGCGCGGGTGCGAGCAAGAGCGCACAAAGCATCGCGGGTTTCATCAACTTGAACATATATTCGTCTCCAAACGCCGGATATCGCCCCTACGCCCTAATGCATCTGACGATATAGGAAAGCAGCAACCGACTGAACCCCCGCTGAACCTTATCCGCACAGATTGGCTCATGCACTGTTGATCAGCGCCCGCGCCTGATTACCCAGATGGGCGAGCATCGGGATCGTCGTCGCACCGGCAGCGCGTGCACGGTCGGTTACGTGTGTCATGCGTCGGATCAGTGCGTCATGGCTGGCAAGCCACGCACTGACGGCCTCTAAAGGGTCTTTGCCCCTTTGCGTGATGCGCTTGATGAGGTCGATCCGCAATTGTTCAAATTCGCGTATGAGTCCAGCGACGAGCAGCCTTTCCCAAGGATCGGACGGGTTGAGCTGTGCGGCGACGCCCTTCGCCCAATCCAGTCCCAATGCGGCGCCAAGCATGGTATAGGCACCGGCAATGGCCCGCTCTGTCACGCCAAGCTCGACGGCCAGCTTTACGGTCCCGACGGCGCCATCAAGCGCATCGACTTCGACCAGCCGCTCGGCAATATCAACGGGCGCACCCGCGCGAAGCAAGTCCTGACGATAATGTTCGATCAGAGCGCGCGGTTCGGGGCGCAACAGCTTATCCAGTTGCTTGCCAAGCCGGATTATGCCGGGGCGCCAGGCCTTGACGAGCGTTGAGGGTGTATCATCAAGAGTCGATGCGCGTAGAACATCGTTGACCTGCGTTCGCAGTCCGCGAATCGATTGGGCATGCAGGCCAAGATGTGTTCGCGCGTCGACGTCGGCGCCATCAATGGTCCGCCACAGGTCCCGCATACCGAACAATTCGCGCACTGTGACAAAGGCGGAGGCTACGTGGGCAAGGCTGGTGCCATGTTCTTCGGTCAGTTCGAAGGCAAGCGTGATCCCGCCGCGATTGACCATCTGGTTGGCGATTTTTGTGGCGATAATCTCGCGCCGCAGCCTGTGATTGTCGACGCCGCCTGCATATGTCTTCACCACGGCTTGGGGGAAAGCCATGACAAGGTCTTCGGCCAGAATGGGGTCGTCAGGAAGCGCACTTGCGATGATCGCTTCATAGAGAGCCATTTTTGCATAAGCGAGCAGGACAGCAAGTTCTGGTCGCTCGAGACTCTGCCCGGCAAGTGCGCGCTGAGTCAGCTGGTCATCCGATGGCAGGCCTTCGACAGCACGATCAAGCCTGCCCCCGCTTTCCAGAATCTGGATCACACGCTGAAATGCGCGCAACGCTTTTGTACCGTCGATTTCCGCAACCGACAGCGCCTGCGTCTGCATGATATTGTCGCGTAGGACGAGCGCAGCGACATCGTCGGTCATGGCTTTAAGCAGGCTATTGCGGCGGGCTTCGGTCAGCTTTCCATTGGCGACCGCCGGTTGCAGTGCGATCTTGATGTTGACCTCGTGGTCTGAACAGACGACGCCGGCGCTATTGTCGATAAAGTCGGTGTTTATCCTGCCGCCGCCACGCGCAAAGGCGATGCGCCCGGACTGTGTAATGCCAAGATTGGCGCCTTCGCCGATAACGCGGACGCGGACGTCTTCGGCATTGACGCGAATGGCGTCGTTCATGCGGTCGCCAACGTCGGCGTTCGATTCGGATGCGGCCTTGATATAGGTGCCAATACCACCGAACCAGCAGAGGTCCGCTGAGGCTTTCAGGATCGCCGACATCAGCGCCGATGGTGAGAGACTCTTGTCCTCAATCCCAAGCAGCGCACGCACTTCAGCCGACAGGTCGATCGACTTTTGCGACCGTGGGAAAACGCCGCCGCCCTTTGAAATCAGCTTTTTATTATAATCGTCCCACGACGAACGTGGCAGGTTGAACATGCGCTGGCGTTCTGTCCACGACTTGGCTGGGTCAGGATCGGGGTCAAGGAAAATATGCCGATGGTCAAATGCCGCGACAAGCTTCAGCGTCTTTGACAACAGCATGCCGTTGCCAAACACATCCCCCGACATGTCGCCGACGCCGATGACTCGAACCGGGTCGTTCTGGATATCGACGCCCATTTCCCGGAAGTGGCGCTGCACCGAAATCCAGGCGCCACGCGCGGTAATGCCCATCGCCTTGTGATCGTAACCCTGCGCACCGCCCGATGCGAACGCGTCGCCCAGCCAGAAGCCGCGTGCGATGCTGATCGCGTTGGCGATATCGGAAAAGTTCGCTGTGCCTTTGTCGGCGGCCACGACCAGATAGGGGTCGGGCGCGTCATGACAGACGACGCCCTCGGGGGGGACCGTTTCGCCTTCGACAAGATTATCGGTCAGCGACAATAGCGCACGGATATATGTCTGATACGACGCAATGCCTTCGGCAAGCCAGGCGTCCCTGTCCTGCGGTCCTGGCAGCTGTTTTGGATAAAAGCCGCCTTTTGACCCGGTTGGTACGATAACCGCATTCTTTACCATCTGCGCCTTGACGAGGCCGAGAACTTCGGTGCGGAAATCGTCGCGCCTGTCAGACCACCGCAAGCCACCGCGGGCGATTGGGCCGCCGCGCAGGTGGATGCCTTCGACGCGGGGACTGTACACCCAGATTTCGCGATAGGGGACAGGCGGCGGCAGGCCGGGGACGGACCTGGAATCGATCTTGAACGCCAGTGCATCGTCACCGCTTGTGGCAAATGCGTTGGTGCGCAGCGTTGCCTCTATGACCGCCGCATAAAGGCGCAGGATTTTATCTTCGTCGATGGCCGATACGACTGCGAGGCCAGAATGGAACCGCGCTGTAACGGTATCGATCTGCTTTTGCCGGTTTTTGATACCGGGCGTGAATCGCGCCTGAAACAAAGCAATCAGCTCTGCCGTGCGTTTGGCATGGGCGCGCAGAGTCTCGACCACGGTCAGCAGGCCATAGCTCAGCCCGGTTTGCCGCAGATACCGGAAATAGGCGCGCAGCCATGCCACTTCGCCAATCGGCAAAGCCGCACTGATCACCAGCGCGTTGAACGGATCGTTTTCATGGCGGCCGATAAGCACGTCACGGAGCGCCGGGCCAGCTTGCGATTTCAGGAAATCAAGGTCGAACGTGTCGCCGTGTGCGCTGCGCACCAGAAAATCATGAATCCAACCAAGCCGCCCGCCGGCAAGGTCAAAAGGATATTCCTCGATCACGCGGAATCCGAAATTTTCGAGCGCGGGTACGACATCGGACAGCGGAATGATCTCGCCAAGGCGGTATATTTTGATGCGCAGAACATCGTCCGCGTCGCCCGCGTGGCGATAGAATTGAACGTCGCGGTCATTTTTGTCCGCAAGCGCGGTCAGCCGGATAATATCCTCGGCTGCTGCATCAGCGGCATAATTTTCGCGATAGGCGGCCGAAAAACTATTGCCGTGACTGAGCGTCAGGCGTGCAGCGCGACCGGCGCCAATGCGTTCGACCAATGCCGCCTCAAGCGTTTCCTCCCAGCCGCGAACGAGCGTCGTCAGGCGATCGTTCAGCGTCGCTTCGCTGAGTGCCGGAACGTTGCCGGGCGTTGTGGCAAGATAATAATGCACACGGGCGAGGCCCTCGGCGCGCAACTCGACATCGAACCTCGCCAATCGCGCCTGAAAAGCGTCTTCCAGCATCGCGCCAATGCGTTGCCGCATGCCGCTGTAATAGACGTCGCGCGGGACATAGACGATGACAGACGCGAAGCGCTCCGACGGGTCGAGGCGGGCAAAGAGCTTGGGTCTTGGCCGGTCGAGCAGCGACAACATTCCGCGCGCCATTTCAGCAAGGCGTTCGCTGCCGACCAGAAACATATCTTCGCGCGGGAAAGTCTCAATGACATGTGCAAGCGCTTTTCCGGTATGGCTTCGCGGGTCAAAGCCAAGGCGGCTTTGCACGTCCTCCACCTTGCGGCGCATAATCGGTACGCTACGCGGGGAGGCTGACAGTGCGGTCGATGTAAACAAGCCGATAATCCGCCGCTCGCCAATGACCTTGCCCGACCTGTCGAAGCGCTTGACGCTGACGACATCGTAATATGTGTGCCGATGCACGGATGACAAAGCATTGGCCTTGGTGATCAACAGCGGGTCTGGCCGTGCCATTGATGACCGCAGCGAATTTGGCAGAATCTCGAAACCGCTATCCCCGCGCCACAAGGGGAATTCCGGGTCACGGAGCAAGCCCAGCCCTGCATCCGCCTTCGGTACGACAGTGGCGTTGTTCAATGCGTCGCCAAAGTCATAGTCGCACACCCCGAGCAGCGTGAAATGATCGTCGCCCAGCCACGACAGAAAGGCCTTGGCTTCAACAATGTCATCGGCCGGAACGGGGATGGGCGCGTGGCCAAGCTCTTCGGCTGCTGCGGCCAGCGCTTCGCGCATTTTCGGCCAGTCGGCGACAGCGATCCGGACTTCGCCCAGAATTTGCTTCAGCTTTTCTGCAAGCGCCGCACGACCGCTGGCGCCCAGCCGATCCGCCTCGATGTAAATGAGCGATTCGCGTACGCGGTCCCCCTCGCTGTCGCCGCCACGTTTGCCAGCACTGTGACGCAGCGATTTTATCGCGCCCTGCGCATCGCGCTCGACGTCAAGAATCGGGTGCAGCAGCCGGTGAATGGAAATGCCGCTGATCGTCAGCGCGGTTGAAATTGAATCGACAAGGAACGGCATGTCATCGTTGAGAATGCCAATGGCCGTGCGTCGCCTGCCGGAGTCGGTTTCGATCGCGACGATATTCACGCTTGGCGTGCCCGGGCTGCGCTTCGCGATCAGCGTGGTCGCAAAATCCACGATCCGGTTGTGTGCCGCTTTGCTCAGCCCATCCTTGTCGCCTGGAAGGGCATGATCAAACAGTGCGCTCGCAAGTGCCGATTTTCTGGAACGCGCTGAAGACCGTGATGCCGGCGTCGGTGTCTTCGCCGCTGTACTCACCATATACTGGCTCCAAAACAGGCGCGCGGCCCGAGGGGGGCCGTGCATCTGGTCAGGGCTTTATGCGTTTTCCCCGACGAGGGGGCAAGACAAACTATTGTAAGGTCTGTGAACTTACTTTGCGTCGGGAAGCTTGCGTAGCGCGCTGTCGAGCAAGGCTTGCGCGTGTGGCACGACATTCACGATGTCGACCGTGCCATCGCTGCTGCTGCGCGCGACAAGCAAGACGAACTCTTCCGTACCGGCATCGATCGCGACATTGGCGATCGGCTTGGCGCCACGCAATTGTCCACGCACAGTCTCTGCGCGGTCGACCTTGGGCGTTTGGCGTTCCGCCCTGCGTGCGTCGCGTTCTGCCCGGACCAACGCCTTGAGGCCGCCATCATGGGCTTCGACAAATTTTTGAAAGCCGCCCGTTTCGACGCTGCTGCGCGCCGCAAAGTTGAGCGCTGCTGCAAATTCGGTCAGCCGCGATTTGTCATAATCGATGCCAAAGACCAGCTTGCCAATCGGCGTCATGGGCGCCCGCGCCTGCGCGCTCAGCCCGGCATCGTCCAGAATTTCAGCATAGGATTCCGGGTCGGCCTGTGCGGCGACATAGAAATCATAAGCATTGCCAAGCGCACGGTAGAGCGCAACGCGTGATCGCTGGTCCGCCGATTTGACGGCTTCGGCATTGGAGCGCGCGATCGCGAGGCGGTCGGCAAGGCCAGCGTCAGGATCAGCGTCCATCGCCGCGAACGCCTCGTCCTCGGGGTCATCGTCATAGGGCGCGTCTGGACCATATGCGAAGTCCGACAACGGCTTGTTTTCGACTGCCTCAAACGACTGTTCGGCTTCCAGCGCCAGATTGGCCGCAAATTCAGCGTCGGCCAGTTCTTTCCAGTTGATCACGCCATAGATAAAGTCGATCGAATTTCCATCGCCCGACAGCGGCATCAATATGCCACGGTACATCGTATTGTTACCGCGTTGCGAAACGAATTCCGCTTCAAAGCCGATCGGTGCGCGGTTGGCGATGATTTCGAAAAAATGATCGGTCAGGCGCGAAATCAGCGAACGTTTCGGCACTTCGTCAAGTTCGACATCGGTGACGGTAAGGCCACATTCTTCGCGCAGCTTTGTGCCGATGAACCGCAGGCGTGGATTTTCGCGATCTTTCGTAAAGTCCAGAAGAACGCTGTGTGGGCCGAAATCGTCAAGATTTTCGGGTTCGAGGTCGATGACACTCGGAAACTCTCGTCCGCGCAACAGTCCGGCCCAATAATTATAGGCGCGCACGTGCATCCTGCGCTCGTCCTGATCGGCAAAGATCGGCGGGGCCTCGAATTCCGGCTCCGCCAGATCGAGAAAATCATCACTCAGGTCACTCATTCACACACTTTCCCCGCCGGACTACGACATGTTCAGACACAGAATGACCCATCACACGTTGAGCAATGGTTAATATGGCGTTGAACGGGCGCAAATCCGGTTGCCTGCGCGCTATTGGTCAAAGGCTTGTTAAGTACTTTCATATTAGAACGCATGAAGTCGACAACGATTTCTCTTTTGTGGAGTCCCAAAGAATGAATGAGCAAATTGCCAGAATGGTGCAACACCCGCCCGACGATGCGCTTATCAGTATAATACCACAAATCACTGAAATTGTTGGCGGACGACGGCAGGCGCACGATCCCGATGGGTCGCTGGTGGCGACGCTGGCCGAGATCAGGCCGCTTCTGGCGCCGAAGGTCGACGAGTTTATCGGCAAGTTCTGGTGGCATTTTTCGCGCCATGCATCGAGGCGCGTTACATCGGGCGAGGTGTCCGCCGAACAGCATATTGAAACCACCCGAGGATATTCCCGCGAAAAATTTACAGATCCCTTTGGCGAGGATTTTCAGGCGGCCTTGCAGAAAATAGTCGAAATCTTCGCGGATGCGGGGGTTCCAAATTATGTGCTGCAGTCCGCGTGTCAGGCATGTCACGAGGCGATCGCCAATTATCTCTGGGTGGTGCTGGCAGATGATCGGGCCTTGCTGCAGCGAGGCACGCTCGCTCTGATGCGGCTCGCCGCCTACGAAGCCGAAGCCATGACGACGGCGATCAATAATATTCATAAAAAACGCTTTATAGTCGCATATAAGCATCAGTCCGAAGTGTTCCGAAAATCGATTGCCGAGGCCGTCAGCGAGGTGTCATCGCGCAGCAGCGGCCTTCGCGAAAAGTCGGAACGTGCTTATGTCAACATGCGTGACATGATGTCGAAAACATCCGAAGTGGCAAGCGCTGCGGACGAGTCGGCCTCGGCAATGCGTGAAGCTGCAGCGACCGCGGCCGAGCTAATCAGGATCATCAGCGGCACGCGCGCCGAAGTGGATGGCGCTACAGAGATTGCCGGAACGGCATCGTCACAGGCTGAACAGGCCGTCGAGTCGGTGACGGCACTTGCCGACCACAGCAGAGCGATCGAATCGATTATCAGCCTGATCCGCAATATTGCCGGCCAGACGAATTTGCTGGCGCTGAACGCAACGATCGAAGCGGCGCGCGCAGGCGACGCTGGTCGCGGCTTTGCCGTCGTCGCACAGGAGGTCAAATCGCTTGCCAGCCAGACAGCAAAGGCCACGGACGACATCGCCTCGAAAATTTCCGGCATCCAGCACGCGACGCAAGAGACGGTCAGCGCGAACGGTTCGATTCGCGAGACGGTTGAAGGCGTGCTTTCATTGGCCGAAAGTATCCGCAGCCTGATGGACAGTCAGGCGGTTGCGGCAATGACGATCACCGGTTCGATTGACGAAACGGCTTTGTCCGCCGATTCCATGTCATCGACGCTTGCTATTGTTCGGCAATCAAGCGAATCCCTGTCGGACGAGCTTATGGCTGTCGAAACCGAATGTCGCGACGTCGACAATCAACTGGCGGCGTTGCAGGATACGGTCACGCGTTTCCTTTCGGTGCTTGCCGCCTGAGCCTTGGGGTCATTCGCGCTTGTCTTGGTACAGGGCGACTGATATGGGGCCGCCCTGGTTTCCATGCCGCTTTAGCTCAGTTGGTAGAGCATCGCATTCGTAATGCGGAGGTCACGTGTTCGAGTCACGTAAGCGGCACCAGACTTTTTATTCTTTTATATCAATATGTTATTAGTATGATGCTCGCCGATATTGTGCCGCATTGTCGGGCGGTTACAGGCATAGGGTTAGGCTGATCGGCGACCAGAGACACCCTGGAAGCCGCAGATATGCTCGATTTATGACGGATATCTCCATGCCCCAAATACTGGAGTCCAGATGCAGTTGATATTAAACGGTCTGGAGACGCTCAGACGAACCCGAACATCTGGCGCTGTTCTGCCCAGTCGAGCGGGATAGCGTTCTGCCGCATGATCCTGCGCCCGGTGAGTTCGGGTGGCTGCGTGCCGTTGAGGATGGCTGTGATGATGTCGGGTGCGAGATAGCTCAGCCGAATGAGCTGGTGCAGGTAGCGTTTGGAGAACATGGCCACCATTGGCTGTGGGCGATTGTGAACGATATGATCCTGCGCGGCGAAGGCATGAGCGACGAGGCGAAGCAGTACCGGATCGGGCGTGCGTTCAGCTGAACCCTGATCAGGCGCGATGGCGAGCTTCAGATCCGAGCCCTTGTCAACCAGCTTCGCCTTGATGGTGATGCTGTGCGGGCTGCCATCAGGGTTCATGAGCGTGATGATGATGGTGTCGACATGCATCTGCACCCTGGCCTTGCGTGCGAGCAGGTGCTTACGTTTTTCTGATATGCACATTGTCGGCAGGTCTGCGATGAGTCTTGCATTGTCGCTGATATGGTTTGCGAGAACCGACGCCTCCATGGTGTCCGATGTCGGTGCCGATGCGAGGTAATTGCTGACGGCATTCATCACCACGCGTTCGATCTCGCCCGATGGCAGCCGCCATGCACCTGACCGCGCTTCGTCCGGCTTCAGCCGTGTCATGTAATAGCGATAGCGCTTCGACCCCCGGCAGGCATGGGTTGGTGTCATTGGCCGGCCGTCGGGATCGCTGATCATGCCGGTGAGCAGACTCGGGTTCCTTGCCTTGCGTCCGAGCGCCTTGTCGTTGCGATTGGTCGCGAGGATCGCCTGCACCTTGTCGAACAACGTCTGATCGATGATGGCGTCATGTTCGCCGTCATAGACATGATCCTTGTGACGGACCTTGCCGACATAGAGCGGGTTCTGCAGCAATTGTGCGAGCGGTCCGGTCTGGAACGGGGTGCCGCCAGCGCTGCGGCCATTTCTGTAGCTGCGGAGCTTGGTGCCATAGCCAGCTGCTGCAAAGTCATCGGCGAGTTGCGGCACAGACCGGAGCTCGGCATAGCGGCGGAACATGTGACGGACGGTTCTCGCGTCTTGTTCATTGATGATAAGCTTTCTGTCCTGAACCTCATAGCCAAGCGGTACCGTCCCGCCCATCCACATGCCCTTCTTCTTTGAGGCCGCGATCTTGTCGCGGATACGCTCGCCTGTCACCTCACGTTCGAACTGGGCGAAGCTGAGCAGGACGTTCAAGGTCAGTCGTCCCATGCTGGTCGTCGTGTTGAACGCCTGCGTGACCGAGACGAACGATGCACCCTTGCTGTCGAGCACGTCGACGATCTTGGCAAAATCGGCAAGGCTTCGGGTCAGCCGGTCAACCTTGTAGACGACAATGACATCGACCTTATGCGATTCTATGTCAGCGAGAAGCTGTTTGAGCCCGGGGCGCTCCATCGATCCGCCGCTATAGCCGCCATCATCATAGAGTTCGGGTAGGGCTTCCCAGCCTTCACCGGCCTGGCTCATTATATAGGCCGCGCACGCTTCGCGCTGCGCATCGAGACTGTTGAAGTCCTGCTCCAGCCCGTCCTCAGTCGATTTTCGCGTATAGATCGCACAGCGGACCGTCTTTCTGGACTCAGCCATTGACTGCAGCCTTGGGCGCAAAGCTGCCGCGTTTGCGCAGGCCGAAGAATCTTGGGCCCGACCAGTGCGCGCCGGTAATGGCGCGGGCGATGTGACTGAGGCTGCTATAATGGCGGTCTTCGAACAGGAAGCCGTTGTCACACACCAGCACGTGGTAGCTCCTGCCGTTCCACTCCCGCACCAGCCGGGTACCGGGTTTAAGCGCAATGGCATGCATGTGCCCGGCCTTGCCCGTACGTTCGACGCGCGATCTCAGGCGTTCGATCTCGGCGCGTGCGGCTTTGGAAAGGCGACCGCAGGTGCGTTCCTGCAGGCGGTGAGCTATGCCCCGGCGCAAAAGATCGGGCGCGATATCGGGAGCCATCGACCGGAACGTGTCGCGCCAGAGCGAGCGCAACCGGGCCGGCGACAGGACAGCAAGTGATGCCAGCTGTTCATTGAGTTCGGCCATGTCAATCTGCCTGCGCAGTCGCATCTGTTGAGGACTCAGCAGCCGCGTCTTCTATTCTATAGAGGGTTCCGCTCTCGCCGTGCTGTTCCCGGACGAGGACAAAGCCCTTCTTGCGCAGGCCCGAGAGGTAGGCACGAATGCTGTGCGGCTGCCAGCCGGTTGATTGCCGAAGTTCGGCGATGCTGGCGCCCTTCGCGCGTGAGAGCAACTTCCTGACGGTTGCAGCTTTGGACGGGCGCTGTGATGCAGGCGATGAGGCGTTGGCCACAAGGTGGCGGGTGATGTGCTGGATACTGGTCATGTCGGATCTCCGGTGGGTGCCCCACGCACCATGCATGGGGCTTCTCCCACGACCCGAAGCTCCGGGGTCACAAACGCCGGAGCTGCTTGCGGCGAATCTCGTCTCCCGCGGTACCAGCAGCAATGCTTCGTTCCGGGCATAAGTCTATATTTTTGAAGCATTTCAATTGGTCAGACAGGGCATGATGCCAGTCGGCTCAAGTGGTTAGGGTGGCCTCCCAGTCGTCGATCACTGCTATCCGTCAATGATGAAGAAGGCGGGGAGATCTTATCATTTGATGCAATAAGTGCTCCAAGTTCGGGAGAAGGCCATCAATGCGCTTGTTATCGCCATTGAGCATTTTAATAAACCTTGGGATTATGGTAGGATTGAAGTTGTTTTTATCCTGCCCGGTGCGTGACTCGCTTGTCGTCATTTGCAGAGTTTTGAGAATTCAACCTATTCCAATGGCGAATTTATTTATCACGCAATAGCCTCTTAAATTACGATGATAGATGATCGCCCTACGCTGATCAGGCAGACATGGGATCATGTCCGAATACGGTGAGAGGTAATGTCTTATAATGGGCATAAGGAGGACGCTTTTTGACTAAGGTTTTGGATGGCATTCGGGTTATTGAAGTGGCCGAATATGTGATGGTTCCCGCCGCAGCCGCAGTGCTTGCCGACTGGGGCGCGCAAGTCATTAAAATTGAACATGCCGAGCGTGGTGATATGGTCCGCTCCACCACATCCTGGGGCGTAGAGCCCGACATTGATGGTTTCACCTACGTTTGGGAAGCGTTCAATCGTGGCAAAAAATCAGTTGGTTTGGATCTGAAGAACCCCGACGCTCTGGCGGTTCTTGCGCAGTTAATAAAGACGTCCGATGTGTTCATGACCAATATGTTGCCCCGTTCACGTGCTAAGCTCGGAATTGATGTAGAAGATATCCGCAAGATTAATCCACGTTGCATCTATGGGCGTGGCTCGGCCTACGGACCAAAGGGGCCTGAAGCCGATAAGGGCGGATTTGACGGACTTACATACTGGCAGCGTACAGGCGCTGGCCTTTCGGCCATGTCTGACCCACACGGCGATCTTATCGCTCTGCCAGCACCCGGGTTCGGCGATAGTCAGGTTGGAATGGCCTTTGCGGGAGGTATTGTGGGTGCGTTGTTCCAGCGTGAACGAACCGGAGTAGCTCCAATAGTTGACTGTTCGTTGATGTCGGGTGGAATGTGGGCGATGCAAGCCGCTCTGATCGGCGCCAATTTAAAAAATGTCGAAATGCTCAAAAACGCCGATCGAACAGTAGCCGCAAGCCCGCTTTCGAACCATTATCGCACGAGTGACAAACGCTTTGTCGCGCTAACTATGTTGCAAGGCGATCGCTATTGGGCGGATCTATGCAGAGTGTTGGAACGCCCGGAACTCGCGGATGACCCGCGTTTTGCGACGACACAAGAGCGCGATAAGCACAACCGCGAGTGTATTGCAGAGCTGGATTCTGTCTTTATCACTCACCCTCTTTCATATTGGCAGAAAATTCTCTCCCAGCAGGAGGGGCAATGGGTCGCTGTTGAGCCTGTAACGGCGCTGAACAACGATCCTCAGGCGCTCGAAAACCGGTTTTTACAAACAGTTGACTATGGTTCTGGCCGAAAACTTAATCTGGTCTCCTCGCCAGTCATGTTTGACGAGGAAGCGCCTGAATTGACGCCTGCGCCTGGCCTTGGTGCGGATACCGAGATAGTTCTTAACGAATATCTCGATATCTCATGGGAAAGGATCATAGAGCTCAAGGATTCAGGAGCAATAAATTGAATAATAGAGATTGGTTGTCCTCGGCCAAGGAGCGAATTAACTCTAGCTTGGGCTGCGTGTCTCGCAAAAGAAAGCCAGCAGTTTGCAACTTGATAGCGCGAATACTCATTCAAGCTGAAGATGTTCATTGCGCCTTGCCACTGCGCTATTGAGCAAGGCTTGATCTGCTGTCTTGGAAGTTCGAGCATCGAACCGACACATCGGCGAACCGGCGCGACAACAACTACTGCCCATAAGGATAGCGGTACTGGACCCGTAACTAGGGCATGAAACCCGTATCAATTTGCAATTTCGAAGGTTGAGCACAGCATGGATTTTGAGCAATCGGAAAAGGCCAAGGCGTGGCACAAGCGCGTGTCGGACTTCATTGTCAAATATATCGAGCCACAAGACGAGAAATTCCGACGCGATTTAAAGGAGGGCGACCCGTGGGCGCTCTCGCCAACAGTTGAAGCAACCAAGATAAAAGCAAAAGAGGCGGGTCTGTGGAACCTGTTTATGCCGCCCAGCGCAGGCGCGGCACACGTCGACTCAGAGTTCAAGTTTGAGAGTCCCCATCTTTCCAATCTTGCCTATGCGCCGATTGCGGAGATGCTGGGCCGCTATGCTTGGGCATCGGAAGCCTTTAACTGCTCGGCGCCTGATACCGGTAATATGGAAGTGCTCGAGCGCTATGGTACGCTGGAACAGAAGGAGCGTTGGCTCAGGCCGCTGATGAATGGCGAAATGAGATCAACATTTTGTATGACCGAACCAGCCGTCGCCTCTTCGGATGCGACGAATATCGAAACCTCTATCCAACGCGATGGAGACGAATATGTCATCAACGGTCGCAAATGGTGGTCGTCGGGCATAGGGCATCCAAAATGCGAACTACTGATTCTGATGGGCAAGACCGATCCCGATGCAAAGGCATATTATCAGCAATCCATGATTTTGGTGCCTCGCGACAGCGTGGGCGTGACGATTGAGCGGTTCGTGACGGTGTTTGGTTATGAGCACGCGCAACATGGTGGCCACGGGGTTGTGCGTTTCGACAATGTGCGGGTTCCAATCTCAAACATGCTGCTTGGCGAAGGCCGTGGTTTTGAGATTGCACAGGGCCGTCTCGGACCGGGTCGGATTCATCACGGTATGCGAACCATTGGGGCCGCTGAGGTTGCGCTTGAAAAGATGTGCAAACGCCTGCTTTCCAGAACGGCTTTCAAAACCCGTTTAGCGGATCAGAGCATCTGGCAGCAGCGCATCGCGGAAGCTCGCACCGACATCGATATGGCACGCCTGCTATGTTTGAAAGCGGCCTATATGATGGATACTGTCGGCAACAAAGCGGCGCAGGCGGAAATTGCGATGATCAAAGTCGCCGCCCCGCGGATTGCGACTCGGATCATCGACGAGGCTATTCAAGCCTTTGGCGGTGCTGGTGTTTCTCCGGATTTCGGCCTCGATGAACTTTATGTAAACAACCGTTTTTTACGAATCGCAGACGGCCCCGACGAGGTGCACAACAGAGCAATCGCGCGGATCGAACTGAAAAAATATGCTGGCGAGAACCTTTCCGACGTTATGCCGAAGGTGGGAGATTAAGCGTATGTCCGGCTATTTCGACCTGACGGGCAAGGTGGCGCTGATTACCGGCGGGAGCCGCGGCCTTGGGCTCGCCATGGCAAAAGCATATGCCGAGCATGGAGCGGACGTAATCATTAGCAGCCGTAATGAGGATAGTTGCCGCTCGGCCGTCGCCGAGATTGAAGCGCAGGGTGGCAAAGCTTACGCTATAGCCGGGCATGTCGGTAAATGGGATGGGCTGGAAGAACTTGTCGACCGAGCTTATACTGTCGCTGGAAACATTGATATTCTCGTCAATAATGCTGGCATAGCACCTGTAGTTGAACGCTCTTTGGATGTAACGGAAAGTTTGTTCGACAAGACGCTGGATGTTAATTTGAAAGGGCCATTTCGATTGTCGGCCCTCATCGGCTCGCGGATGGTGGAAAATGGCAAGGGCGTCATCATAAATGTGACAAGCACTGGCGCCATCAATCCCGAGCCGGAATTCTCTGTTTATGCGTCGGCAAAGGGCGCGCTCAATATCATTACCAAGGCTCATGCGCTCGAATATGGTCCGAACGTACGTGTCAATGCGATCATGGCAGGCCCCTTCTGGACCGATATATCGAAATCCTGGCGCGAGGAATTCGACAAGAACATCGATTCTGCCGCTGGCCGGATCGGCCGTGCACATGAGGTGGTGACCACTGCTCTTTATCTTGCCTCTGATCATTCTTCTTACACGACGGGCGCTGTCCTGACGGTGGACGGTGGACAACGGTGACAGAACGCAAGAAATATTTCGGCGACATTGTGGAAGTACGAGAGGGTTTCGGGTTCGATCTCTGTCGGCTTGAAGACTATATGGCGCCGCGTATCAGCGGCTTTGAAAAGCCATTGACCGTACAACAGTTCGATGGCGGTCAATCAAATCCCACCTATCTGTTGCACACCCCCGGGCGCACCTATGTTTTGCGCCGCAAGCCGCCTGGCGTCACGCTGGCGTCGGCCCATGCCGTCGATCGGGAGTTTCGCGTGCTCAGCGCTTTGTACGAACAAGGTTTTCCAGTACCAGAGCCCCTGATATACGAAGAAGATATGGAAATCGTCGGCTCCCCATTTTATGTTATGGGATATGTTCAAGGGCGCCTCTTCTTCGACTGCACGATGCCGGATTTAAACCCCGAAGAACGTGGTGAAGTTAGCCGCTCCGTGATTGATACGCTTGCACGACTTCACAGTTTTATTCCTGATGCCATCGGCCTTGGCGATTATGGTAGACCCGGAAATTACTTTGAACGACAGGTTCGCCGATGGTCGCGCCAATATCAGCTGTCGGCAGATCGCAAAATATCATCGATGGACAAACTCGTCGAGTGGTTGCCAACCGCTATTCCCGAGCCGCTATCTGGTGGCGCACGGATCGTGCATGGAGATTATTCTTTCCATAATATCATCATCAACTCCAATGATTGTCAGGTTGGGGCCGTGATCGATTGGGAATTGTCAACGACAGGTGATCCAATGGGGGATCTCATGTATCACGCCCTAGACTGGTACCGACCCGCGCAACTCGATCCCCGGGGTACTTTACTAGGACTGGATGTGACGGCTTTGGGTTTGCCGACGCTGGAAGAGCATCTGTCCCGTTATTTTAAGCTGAGAAGCATAGAAAAGCCGAATAATCTCGCTTTCTATCGATCCTATAACCTGTTTCGTATTGCCGCGATCTGGCAGGGAATCGCAGCGCGGCAGGTGCAAGGTAATGCAGCGGCGTCCGACGCGGGTGAAATAGCAGCTCGGATTCAACCGATGGCTGACGCCGCTTGGGAAGCTGCGCTCGAAGCAGGAGCCTGAACTTTAACAGCGATTGCGACATAATGCGTTTGCGATCGATTTTTCAGTTATTCTCTCTGAGAAGGGTTTATCGGGTCATAGCTAGATATCGTTCCGCTTCGGTATCGCAATCACCAAATAACTGCGACAATAACAGGGCGCGTTTAAATGCGTGTCCGATGATCAATTCGTCCGACATACCCATGCCGCCATGCATCTGGATTGCGTCCTCTCCTAAGCGGATTGCCACATCAGAAATAAAGCTCTTGGCCATGAGCCGGGTTTGCTCATGATGACCGATTGCCTCTAGGGTAGCACGGTAAAGCAAAGACCTTGCCTGTTCGAGCATCAGATACTGCTCGGCCATGCGATGTTGCAGGGCCTGAAAAGAACCTATTGGAGTGCCGAACTGTTCGCGCACTTTCAAATATTCGAGGGTTTTTTCAAACATGATCTGCATCAGGCCGACAAGCTCGGCACAAATACATACGCGGACTAGATCGATCTGTTCGCTCAGAGCCGTAAGACCGCCCGGAAGCTTATCGGCCACTACATTCGTGAATTTCAGTTCTGCGGCCGGAGATCCATCCAAAAGCCGATATCGGTGCGTTTCGATTCCCCGGTCTGCTGCGCTGACCAGATACAGCCCCACAATGCCTTCCGCATTGCGTGCCGTTACAATATAGGCATCACAATTCATACCGGCGATGACAAAGGTTTTACTGCCGTTAAGAATGCGGTCGACGACCTTGCAATTTGCCTCCGTGAATTCGTAACGCAGGCCATGCTCTGCGTGGGCCAGAGCCAGATGAGCCTCGCCGCGCGTAACGGCGGCAAGCCATTTACCTTTCTGATCTTCCGAACCTGCACGGGCCAGCAAGCCAGCAGCGAGAATGACCTCGCTCAGAACGGGTTCGGCGACAACTCCACGGCCAAAGGCTTCCATAACGACCATCAATTCGACGGGGCCGCAAGAAGCTTCGTCGAAGTGCATGCCCAACAGCCCGATGTCCGCCAGCAAAGCCCAGTTGTCGGCGTTCTGGCCTGCTTCTGGGATGGCCAGGTTAGGGCGTTTGTCAGCTGGATATCGTTCCAACACAAATCTTTCGGCTATGTTGCGGAGCATATTTTGCTCATCGTTAAGCTGAAAATGCAAACCAACATCCTTTTCCAGGTTTCAACACCCGAGAGTGTTCTCTCGTATCAAAGGAGTAGCTTAGGCAGCACGAGCGCCATGATCTGCTGCTCTATTGGATAGCTGGCATCAACACTGCGATCCGGAACTTGTCTAACTAACCTAATCGCCAGCGGATTCATCTGTCGATTAGTCGGATAACGACTTCATACGAAGACGAAAATGCATGAGAAGGACAGACAATGGATCTTAGTTTAAGCGTCGAGGAGCTATCTTTCCGCGACGAGGTGCTGGCTTTCTTGGATGAGTGGCTTACTGAAGATTTGCGCAGACGTGCGCGGTTAACGCCAACAGTTTTCGCTGAGCCCGATGTCAGCCAACTGTGGCAGCAGATTCTCCTTGATAAGGGCTGGCTGGCATACAACTGGCCAAAGAAATATGGAGGGACCGGATGGAGTCCGGTGCAACGCTATATATTTGAACGGGAATGCGCGCTAGCTGATGCCCCTGATCTGCCGGCGCTCAGTTTGAAACTGCTG
>JBFKAE010000036.1:0-23929 GCA_041621755.1 Sphingomonadaceae bacterium
TACGTTGACGGTGGCAAATTCACTGTTTGAAATGCCCGATGGCCTCGATTTCAACGAAGCCATTACCGAGCAGGGGTCATCCGATGACGTCAGCGTCTGGCGCAAGGCAATCCCTCGCAAAAGCGCGCAATAATTATTCGGGCAGGAAGTCCGGCACCGACAAATAACGTTCGCCCGTGTCATAGTTGAACCCGAGAACCCGGCTTCCCGGCGCGTCTTTCAGATATTGCCGGATCGCGGCGAGCGTCGCACCCGATGAAATGCCAACCAGCGTGCCTTCTTCGGCAGCGGCCCGGCGCGCCATATCCTTGGCATCGTCCGGCGCAACCTGAATAACGCCATCAAGCAGCGAGGTTTGCATAACGCCCGGTACGAAACCTGCACCAATGCCCTGAATCGGGTGCGGACCTGGCTGGCCGCCAGAAAGTACAGGTGACAAGGTGGGTTCGACCGCAAACACTTTGAGGCCGGCAATCTTGGGTTTCAGTATTTGCGCGCAGGCCGTGATATGACCACCGGTTCCGACGCCTGTGATAATAGCGTCGAGGCCATCGCTACCGAAATCGGCAAGAATCTCCTGCGCTGTCGTGCGGACGTGCGCATCGACATTGGCAGGATTTTCAAACTGCTGTGGCATCCATGCGCCATCGGTCGCATCGACGATTTCAATGGCGCGCTCGATCGCGCCTTTCATGCCCTTCTCGCGCGGGGTCAGGTCGAACGAAGCACCATAAGCGAGCATCAGGCGGCGGCGTTCCAGCGACATCGATTCCGGCATGACGAGGACTAGTTTGTAGCCCTTCACCGCAGCGACCATAGCAAGGCCGATACCGGTATTGCCCGACGTCGGTTCGACAATCGTGCCGCCGGGTTTCAATGCGCCTGACGCTTCGGCGTCTTCGATCATGGCGAGCGCGATACGATCCTTGATCGAGCCACCCGGATTAGACCGTTCCGATTTAACCCAGACATTCGCATCGGGGCCAAACAGGCGGTTTACCTTGATGTGTGGCGTGTTGCCGATCGTGGCGAGGATGGATGCTGCTTTCATGTGGTCTTCTCCCTAAGCTCTTCGGGTATATCGAAACTATCGGCTTTCCAAAGTTCTGGAAAGCGCCATGCCCAGAATATGGTAATGAAAATTGCGCCGATACCTCCAATGACAACCGCTTCTACTGCGCCAAACCAGGCGGCTGTCACGCCGGATTCTGCTTCGCCGAGTTCATTGGAACCCGAAATAAATAGTGTCGCCACCGACGATACGCGACCGCGCATCGAATCAGGTGTGTGTAACTGGATCAAAGAGGTGCGTACATAGACGCTGATCATATCGGCGGCGCCAAGTACGGCAAGCGCGCCAAGCGACAGCCACAGGTTTGTCGAAAGGCCAAATATGATTGTTGCGATACCAAAGACGGCGACAGCGGCGAACATCTTCGGGCCGACTCTGCGTGATAGCCCCCAACGCGACAGAAACACCGAGGTCAGCATTGCGCCAACAGCAGGTGCGGCGCGAAGATGGCCAAGCCCGTCGGGGCCAACCATCAGGATATCGCGCGCATAAACCGGCAGGAGTGCCGTCGCCCCGCCGAGGAGAACGGCAAACAGGTCGAGCGATATCGCGCCAAGGACGAGCTTGTTGCGACGGACATATTTGAGGCCATTGAGCACCGACTGCCACGGATTTTTAGCGGCCTCGACCGCAGAGCGCTTGACCGGCGTGACGAGTAACATGCAGCCAAGGCTGATCGCCAGCATCACCGCCGAGCCGATGAAGGGCACAGATGTGCCGGCTGCATAAAGATATCCGCCAATCGCCGGGCCGCCAACCGCGCCAATCTGCCATGCAAGACTGTTCCACGCGATCGCGGTTGGCAGCAAACGCAACGGCACGAGATTTGGCGCAAGCGCAGAAAGCGCCGGTGAGGCAAAGGCCCGGCCAACGCCAAGCAGTGCCGCGACAACAAAAAGAGCAGGCAGGTTGACCTGATCCGTCATGGTCAGGAAGGCGAGCGTTCCCGCACAGAGCATTTCAAGAAGTATGGCGCACCGGACGATGATCCGACGGTCGACGCGATCCGCGATATAACCGACGGGAAGCGTCAGCGTGATCAGCGGAAGAAACTGCGCAAGGCCGATCATGCCCAGTAAAAAGGCCGACTGGCGCAAATCCATCGTCTGGCGCGCCGTGTCATAGACAAGCCAGCCAATCGCGATGACCAAAATCATCTGCGAAATTGTCGAACTGACCTTTGCGACCCAGAAAAACCGGTAATTCGGAATCGCAAAGACCGACGTGTTGGCAGATGTCTGAGACATTGACGGGGAAGAATCCATGACGACCGCTTAGCGCGCTGCGCGGCGCACAGCTACATCGGAATTCTTGTCGAAGGGAAAGTCAGAGTAGGAATGACCTTGCCCGTCGGATGACAGCGGTAATTTTGCATCAATGGCCGAAAATATGATCAAATCGCACCCCAGGTCGATCATTTGCCCAATTTCTGCCATCGAATTTCGATACCCGCCGCGCGCTTGAAGCACGAGAGGGCCATCGCAAAGGAGAATGATATGCGACCAATTTTAAGACGTATTATCATTCGTGTAGGAAAGAATTTGCGTCGCAAGGTCGATGCCTTCATCGTTCGCTATTCGTTGATCGATGATACGCCCGTGTTCGATCCCGACATGTTTGACTGGACAGTGCCGCTTCAGCAAAACTGGCGCGAAATCCGCGACGAATTTCTGAAACATTCAGCCGATGATCCGACATTTCGGTCGATCAGCGAATTGTCGCCCGATCACCGTCGCCTTGACACAGGCGGGCGCTGGAAAAGCTGTTTTCTTTGGGGATACGGAGTTCGCGCCGATCAGAATTGCGCCCGCTATCCAAAAACTGCTGCACTTGCCGAACAGGTGCCCGGTCTGTTGACGGCGATGTTTTCTGTGCATCAGCCCGGCGCGCATCTGCCTTCGCATACGGGTGTCACGAAGGGCATGCTCACGGCGCATCTTGGACTTTCCATCCCTGGCGGAAGTGAAGCGTGCCGCATCAATGTTGGTGATCAAACTTACGGCTGGGAAGACGGGAAGTGGTTTGTTTTCGACGATACGGAACGCCATGAAGTCTGGAACAGCAGCGACCAGCCACGCGTGATCCTGCTGTTGCACGTCAAGCGACCGATGCGTGGATTTGGCAAAGTGTTTCAGGACGGCCTGTTCAAGCTGCTTGCGATGAGTCCATTTGTCCGTGACGTCGTGACAGCCATTGAGAAGCTATCCGAACGCAAACCGGAGTCGACAGGCTATCAGGGGACGATGGAGCCTCAATCCTGATATCCGGTTGCCCGGGCCGGCTTTGATGCCATAAAGCCGCAAGGCGGGACACGCCGGGTCAAGCGCACTTGACGCAATGCGGCACGGGGTTCCACTAAGGCGGGAATGGCTACACGTAACGCTCTCTTTCCGGCTAAGACCGAAGATCTGCCCGACCCTATCGAATGGCCACGGCTGCCCGGTGCCCAGCGGCACATGGCGCTGATCATTATCGGCGCCATACTTGCCGGGCTGGCATCGACGTTGCTGGTCGGCTGGGCGATGCAGGCGTGGGAGATTGCCGCGCTTTACGGGGCACTTATTCTTGCCGCGACCGTGGTCGGGTATTTTTCCGCGCTTGGCGGTGCACGGCGCAGCGCCAGCGCAATGGACTGGGCGCTGATCCGCGTGGCTATTGATTCGCGGTCCGACGCGCTGGCCATTACCGATGCGGATGGGCGACTGGTCTGCGCCAACGCCGCCTATGGTGCACGCTGTGGCGGTTATCCCTCGCCATATGAGCTTGCAGCGGGCGATGAGGAAACAACAGAATTTCTGATGAGCGCGGCGAAACAGGCGCTGCGTGACGGCAGCGCATTTCTTGAGCTGGAACAGAAGACCAAAGAGGGCGTTCAGCGACAATTGCGCGTTTCGGTCAAAACTGCCGATGCCAGCGGCAGCCATTTGCTGTGGATGCTACGGCGGGGGCGGTCGGAAAAAGCCATCGACGACACCCGCTTCATGATTGAAGGCCCGGTTGGCGTTTGGCTCGGCAAAGCAGGCGTCATGGCGGTCATGGCCGATCGTGGCGGGCAGGTGATGGCCACCAACTCTGTGTTTCGGGCGACCGTGATCAGGCCCGGCGGGGCCATGCCTGAAAATCTTGTCGACATGTTCAGTGTCGATCAACGCGGTGGGCGGGAATTGCTTGCCGGTGATGGATTGTCCTACCCCGTGCGGGTTATCGAACTGCCGCTCGGCAATCCGAAAGATTCCTCTGTTGGCGCATATCTGTTTCTCATTTTGCGCGAGGACGGCAAGCCGGTCGAGACCCAAGGGCCTGTTCCCGATAATCTTCCCGCACTGCTTTCCGTTTTGCCAATCGGACTGGCGCTTGCCGACCGCGACGGGCGTTTCAGCTTTATGAACGAGACCTTTGTCGCTGCATCGGGTGCCCAGCGTGCCGATGCAGCCGGTTTCTACCCGAGCGATCTTGTCATTGACGAAGACAAGACCGTGGTTTCGGATGCTGTACGTCGCGCGGCGTCATCAACGCATCCGCGGGACCTTCGTGTCCATCTCAAGAGCAAACCCGACGAGCCTGTGGTGCTGACCATCGGCCGTGCGCCGGGGCTTGGTGGTCCAGCGGTCGTCCTTTCGCTCAAGGACAATCGCGAACAGATCAAACTTGAAAAGCAAATCGCGCAGGCGACCAAGATGCAGGCGGTCGGTCAGTTGGCAGGCGGTGTTGCACATGACTTCAACAATATTCTGACCGCCGTTATCGGCTATTGTGATCTGATGCTACTGCGTCATGCGCCGGGCGACAGCGATTTCGACGATATCAACCAGATCCGGCAAAACGCCAATCGCGCCGCCAATCTCGTGCGACAGCTTCTGGCGTTTTCGCGCCAACAGACGCTGCGGCCCCAGCTTTTGCACGTCTCGGACGTTGTGGGTGAACTCAGCCATCTCCTGAAGCGTTTGCTGGGTGAGACGGTGACGCTCAATGTCAAGCATGGTCGCAACCTTGCGCCGGTGCGCGCCGACCCTGGACAGATGGAGCAGGTGATCGTCAATCTGGCGGTGAATGCCCGCGACGCCATGCCTGAAGGCGGCGAATTGACCATATCGACCTTTGCGATCTTGCCCGCGGAAAGCAAAAAGCTTGATCGGGAAGGCATGCCCAAGGGCGACTATGTCGCGATTGCCGTCAAGGATACAGGCGCAGGCATCCCGGCAGATATTCTGTCGAAAATTTTCGAGCCGTTTTTCACGACGAAAGAAGTCGGCCGCGGAACCGGGCTTGGCCTGTCGACGGTCTATGGCATCGTCAAGCAATCCGGTGGATTTATCTTTGCCGACAGCGAGGTCGGCGTTGGAACGACATTCACCATTTATTTGCCGGCACAGGAAGCCGAGGCCGAAGTCGAGGACGTGCCCAAAAATGCCACCGATCCCGGCGATCCGTGGGGGCAGGGGACGATTCTCCTTGTTGAAGATGAAGCTATGGTCCGTGCCGTCGCCGAACGTGCGTTGACACGCAAGGGCTATGAAGTGCTAACCGCCGCACACGGCGAGGAAGCGATGGAGATTCTCGAGCATCGGCCCGACGGCATCGATCTGCTGATCTCAGACGTCGTCATGCCAATGATGGACGGGCCGACGCTTGTGGGTCATGCGCGGCGGCTTTTTCCGGACCTGAGGATCATTTTCATGTCAGGATATGCCGAGGAACAACTTCGCAAATCAATCGACGTGCCAAGCGTCGCCTTCCTCGCCAAACCATTTTCCGTTCAGGATCTGGCCGACAAAGTCCGCGCAGAGCTGGCGCGAAAGGTCACGAAAACAGCTAAAATCTCCAAATAATATCGCTGTGAACAAAAAAAGAACAAAAGTGCTTGCGTGAAAAGAACAAATCGCGTACGAACTAAGTCATTGAATACGGGCATCCCGCCGGTTACGAGAGGGGTCTTACAATGGCAACAGCGCTTCGGGTGGTAGAATCAGGCATGGATAAACAAAAGGCGCTCGACGCCGCACTGGCGCAGATTGATCGCGCTTTTGGCAAAGGCTCGGCAATGAAACTCGGTCAGCGCGAGGCGATGGAGATCGCTGCGGTGTCGACGGGCTCGCTTGGCCTTGATATTGCCCTTGGCATTGGCGGCTTTCCGCGTGGCCGGATCATCGAGATTTACGGGCCGGAAAGCTCGGGCAAGACGACGCTCGCGCTGCACGCGATTGCAGAAGCTCAAAAGGCGGGCGGTACGGCGGCTTTTGTCGATGCCGAGCATGCGCTTGACCCGGTTTATGCCAAAAAGCTTGGCGTTGATGTCGATAACCTTGTGGTCTCGCAGCCCGATACCGGCGAACAGGCGCTCGAGATTACAGACACGCTGGTGCGCTCGAACGCCATCGACATATTGGTGATAGATTCGGTGGCGGCATTGACGCCACGCGCGGAAATTGAAGGTGAAATGGGCGACAGCCATGTCGGCCTGCAGGCCCGACTGATGAGCCAGTCGCTGCGCAAGCTGACCGGATCGATCAGCCGTACGCAGTGCATTGTGATTTTCATCAATCAGCTGCGCATGAAAATTGGTGTCATGTACGGCAATCCCGAAACCACGACCGGTGGCAACGCGCTTAAATTCTATTCCAGTGTGCGTCTCGATATTCGCCGCATCGGCCAGATCAAGGACCGCGACGAAGTCGTCGGCAACACGACGCGTGTCAAGGTCGTCAAGAACAAGGTCGCACCGCCATTCCGTCAGGTCGAATTCGACATCATGTACGGTCAGGGCATTTCAAAGACCGGCGAAATTCTCGATTTTGGCGTCAAGGCGGGCATTGTCGAAAAGTCGGGTTCGTGGTTCAGCTACGATTCGACCCGCATCGGGCAGGGGCGTGAAAATGCGAAGCAGTTTCTGCTCGATAATCCTGAACTGCTCGCCAAGCTTGAAAAGGCCATTCGTGACAATGCCGCAGGCGTCAACGAAACCTTGCTGACCGATGATCCGTCGGCGGATGCAGGGGACGACGAATAGGCAGTCCGTTCGAGGCACCTCAGCTTCTCGTCCGGCCCCGTATTGTTCCGAGTGGCAGATGTTGTGGGCACATTATGTCCCGTCGACTGCGCTCGGGATGACGGTTTCGCGACAGAGGACTTCAGGTCGTATTGACATAAAATCCCTATAAGAGGCAGCTTTCCCCCCGGCTGCCTCTTTTCTTGTGGGGCGGCCTCCACTAAGTGATCGCTCACGACTTCAGGTGAGGAGCCCTATAACGTGACAAGCACGAACGATATCCGGCGTTCGTTTCTCGAATATTTCGGGAAAGCGGGACATAATATTGTGCCATCCGCGCCGCTCGTGCCGCAAAACGACCCGACGTTGATGTTTGTCAACGCTGGCATGGTGCCGTTCAAAAATGTTTTCACCGGGCTTGAAACGCGTGACTATGTAACTGCAACATCATCGCAGAAATGCGTCCGCGCGGGCGGCAAGCATAATGATCTCGACAATGTCGGTTTCACAGCGCGCCATCACACGTTTTTTGAAATGTTGGGCAATTTTTCGTTCGGAGATTATTTCAAGGAACGGGCGATCGACCTTGCCTGGACACTGATCACGCGCGAATGGGGGATAGACCCGTCACGGCTGACGGTGACAGTCTATCATACCGATGACGAGGCTTTTGACCTGTGGCGCAAAATATCGGGGCTTCCTGAAAGTCGTATCATCCGCATTCCGACTTCGGATAATTTCTGGTCAATGGGTGACACTGGCCCTTGCGGCCCGTGTTCTGAAATTTTCTACGATCATGGCGAGCATATTGCAGGTGGACCGCCAGGTAGCGCCGACGAGGATGGCGACCGTTTTGTCGAGATCTGGAATCTCGTTTTCATGCAATACGAGCAGCCTGCGACCGGCGACCGGATCGTCCTGCCGAAGCCATCAATCGACACAGGCATGGGACTTGAGCGGATCGCGGCGGTCCTTCAGGGCACGCATGACAATTATGAAATCGACCTGTTTCAGGCGCTGATCGGCGAGAGCGCGGAGCTTACAAAAACCGGCGCCAAGGGCGAAGCCTCAGCCTCGCATCGCGTTATTGCCGATCATCTCCGCGCGAGCGGTTTTCTGGTCGCCGATGGCGTGTTGCCATCGAATGAAGGGCGAGGCTATGTTCTGCGCCGCATCATGCGCCGTGCCATGCGACACGCGCACCTGCTTGGCGCGGCAGAACCGCTGATGCATAGACTGGTGCCGACATTGATCGGACAGATGGGCGCGGCTTTTCCGGAATTGACGCGTGCGCAGCCGTTGATCGAAGAAACGCTGCGGCTTGAAGAAACCCGCTTTCGCCAGACGCTCGACAAGGGACTGAAGCTGCTTGACGAGGCGACGGGCAGTATGGCGCAAGGCGATGTGCTTTCCGGCGAAACCGCCTTTAAGCTCTATGACACGTACGGCTTTCCCTATGATTTGACCGAAGACGCGCTGCGCCGTCAGGGCATAGGCGTTGACCGGGCAGGTTTTGATGCGGCGATGGCTGAGCAGAAGGCCGCTGCACGTGCAGCGTGGAGCGGATCGGGCGCGGCGGCCGATGAAGCTGTCTGGTTCGATATTGCCGATAATTTCGGGAGCACCGAATTCACCGGCTATACTTCCGATAGCGCGCAGGGCGAGGTTATTGCCATCGTCAAGGACGGTGTGCGCGTGGACCACGCACAAAAAGGTGACGATGTTATCATCCTTGCCAACCAGACGCCCTTTTACGGGGAGTCGGGTGGACAGACTGGCGACGCTGGCACAATGACCGGCGAAGACGGGTTTGAAGGCGTGGTTGAGGCAACATCAAAACCGCTCGGCAAATTGCACGCGCACCATACGAAAATTGCTTCGGGCAAAGTTGCGGTCGGCGATGTCGTCAGCCTGACCGTCGATGCGGCGCGGCGCGGGCGCATTCGCGCCAATCATTCGGCAACGCATCTGATGCACGCCGCACTGCGCAAGCGTCTTGGCGCGCACGTCACACAAAAAGGCTCGCTGGTCAGCGATGACCGCCTGCGCTTTGACTTCAGCCATCAAAAGGCGCTCGGCGCGGATGAAATTGCCGATATCGAAGCCGATGTGAATGCGCAGATACGTGGCAATGAGGCGGTTTTGACACGGCTGATGACCCATGAAGACGCAATCACGGCAGGTGCTATGGCGCTGTTCGGCGAAAAATACGGTGATGAAGTCCGTGTTTTATCGATGGGTCGTAGCGGTGCGCATGAGTATTCGGTTGAGCTTTGCGGTGGCACACATGTGCGGGCGCTTGGCGATATTGGGCTATTCAAGATTGTTTCGGAATCGGCTGTGTCCTCAGGCGTACGCCGGATTGAGGCGCTGACCGGGGAAGCCGCACGCCTCTATTTACAGGCTCAGGAAGACACGCTGAAGGCCGCTGCAGCCGCGCTGAAGGTTGCGCCCGTCGACGTTGCTGCGCGTGCTGCCGCGTTGGTGGAAGAACGTCGCCGGTTTGAACGTGAACTCGCCGATGCGAAGAAGGCGCTGGCGCTTGGCGGCGGCGGCGGGGCAGATGCGCCAGCGAATGTGGAACAGGTAAACGGTGTCGGCTTTATAGGAATGGTCGCCGAAGGTCTTGAACCCAAGCAATTGCGCGGCGCTGTCGATACCGCCAAGGCGCAGGTTGGTTCGGGTGTCGTGACAATCATTGCCACCAATGATGGCCGCGCCAGTATTGCAGTCGGCGTGACCGATGACATTGAGGACAGATATGATGCTGTCGCTCTGGTTCGCGCGGGAGTCGAAGCGCTTGGCGGCAAGGGTGGCGGCGGACGTCGAGACATGGCCCAGGGCGGGGGGCCCGATGCCGACAAAGCGCAAGAGGCGCTCGCAGCAGTACGTGGGGCAATTTGACAAAAGCTGATGGCATTACGGGACGACTTCGTCGTTGGGCACATCGCCTGAAGACGGACATTGTGGTTCTTTCGCTTGCGATGCGGGATCCGGAAGTCTCGTTTGTTGTTAAAATTCTCGCTGCTGTACTCGTTGCCTATACGCTTTCACCAATCGACCTTATTCCCGATTTTATTCCAGTGCTTGGCTATCTCGACGATCTCATTCTGGTGCCTGCCGGAATTGCACTTTGCATTTCCCTGATCCCTGAACCCGTCATGGTGCGGCTACGCATTGAGGCAGAAACCGCCGAACATCCCGGACGCAGCCTGATCGCCGCAGGCATTATCGTTGCAGTCTGGATTGCGCTTGGTCTTTGGCTGGGCTGGTTACTGGTCAAATATCACTGATCGTCCACATTGGAACGATCATCATTATGGCTGCCGATGCGCGAGGCGGCGCGCAGCGGCTCGCGCGTCATGCCGGGCACCATATTCTTGATTGCGGTGCGCTGTTTTTCGCGCATTTCGTGAATCGATGCGATCACCGGCCCCATCGGACGGCCAATGTCGACAAGCACGGCTTCGGCAAGCTGCAACGTGGATTCGAGCGTTTCGGGAACGGCATCGGTCGCGCCCGCCCGATAAAGTTCCGCGGCATGCTCGGCATCGCGTGCGCGAGCGACGATGCAAAGATCAGGATGCGCGATCCGCATCGCCTTTGTGGTGGCAACGAGCTGCACGGGATCATCCATCGTCAAAACCAGCGCGTTCGCGTGTTCGACGTCAAGATGTTCAAGGATTTCGGGCTGGGCGAGATCGCCATAAATGACGTCATAGCCGCGTTCGCGCGCCCGTCGCACCGCTTCAATATCGGCATCGACGAGGATCAGGGGCTGGTCATGTTCTTTCAGCATCTCGGCAACCAGCCGCCCGACTCGGCCATAACCGGCGACGATGGTGCGCCCGGCGCCCATATGCTCGTGCTCCATCTGCTTTAACCGTTCGCTGCCATCGACGCGGCGTGCCGTATCGCGGCCGATTCGCGCCAGTAAGGGCGTTGCGGTCAGACCGATTGCGGTGACGATCTGCCAGAATGCCGCGGTTTCAAGGTCGATGACCCGCGCCTGTGCAGCGGTTGCAAGAACGATGAGCGTGGTCTCTGACGGCGACGCCATCAACAGGCCGGCATTCGCCGCAACACCTCTTGGAGCCCCCGCAAGGCGGAGCAAGCCGCCGGTGACGAGGGACTTTATGAAAACAACGCCGATAACGGCCAGAGTCACCCACTGCCACTGGGCGATGATGATGGCGAAATCGATACTCATACCGATGGTCATGAGAAAAATGCCGAGCGCCAGGTTTTTAAACGGCTCGACAGTGATTTCGACCTGCGGGCGATATTCGGTCTCGGCAATCATCAAGCCTGCGGTCAGCGCACCAATGATGGGTGACAGTCCGACAACGCTGGTTGCAAGGCTGGCCGCCATGACGACGGCAAGCGAGATGGCGAGAAATATTTCCGGGCTTTTGGTGCGCGCGGCCTGCCTGAACAAGCGGGGCAGGGCGTATTTGCCGACGACAAGAATGATGCCAACCACGATGGCACCGAGTATAATCGTCCGCACAAGGTCGCCAACTGCGCCATCGACCTGCCGCGGTGCAAGAAAGCCGAGCGCAAAAATGATCGGGACGATGGCGACGTCTTCAAACAGCAACATGGCAAAGGCCGGTCGACCGATCGCACTTTTCGTGCCGGTCATTGGCAGCACCAGCGCCGTCGATGACAAAGACAGCGCAAGGCCGAGCGCAACCGATGTCGTAATGCCGGTTCCCGTGCTGTAAAGAACGACGCCGATAAGCCCGGCAGAAATGAGCAGTTCGGCGGGACCAATCAGGAAAACCAGTTGGCGTAGATCCCAGAGACGTCGCGCCGACAGTTCGAGGCCGATTGAAAACAGAAGCAGAATAATTCCGAATTCAGCAAAGGGTTCAATGACTTCCTTGTCGCTGATCGCAATATATTTTAACCACGGGACGGTCTCTTCCAGCTTGCCGAGACCGGAAGGACCGAGCAGCAGGCCGACAAGAATGAACCCGATAACCGGGTTAACCCTGAGCCGGGTGAATGTCGGAATAACAAAACCAACCGCGCCCAGAATGACCAGGACGTCACGGAATGCAGGAGAATCAAGTGAGGTCGCCATGCCGCCACCCTACAATGGTAAGGTGGCGCGCGTCAGTCCCCAATATTGCGTAATTAAATGCCTTTTGACATCGCCTTGTCGAGATTGCGGACGACAGCTTCGAAAAACTGCTCTGTCGTCTGCCACGGCTGATCGGGACCGATCAGGATCGCAAGATCCTTGGTCATCTCGCCACCTTCGACGGTCTCGACACACACACGTTCCAGCAATTCGCCAAATTTGGTGACGTCGGGCGTGTTGTCAATCTTGCCACGGTGCTTGATGCCACCGGTCCACGCGAATATCGATGCGATCGGATTGGTTGACGTTGCCTTGCCCTGCTGATGCATGCGGTAGTGACGTGTCACTGTGCCGTGCGCAGCTTCGGCCTCGACGGTCTTGCCGTCCGGTGTCATCAAAACCGACGTCATCAGGCCGAGCGACCCAAAGCCCTGCGCCACGGTGTCCGACTGGACATCACCATCATAATTCTTGCAGGCCCAGACGAACTTGCCGCTCCACTTCAGGGCTGATGCAACCATGTCATCGATCAGACGATGTTCATATACGATGCCGGCCTTGTCGAAATCCGCCTTGAATTCCTTGTTGAATATTTCCTCGAACAGATCCTTGAAGCGACCGTCATAGGCTTTCATGATGGTGTTCTTGGTCGACAGGTAAACCGGCCATTTGCGCGCCAGACCATAATTCAGCGAGGCGCGGGCAAAGTCGCGAATCGAATCATCAAGATTGTACATGCCCATCGCGACGCCCGCGGACGGGAAGTTGAAAACTTCGTGCTCAAAGCTTTCGCCATTCTCGCCTTCGAACTTCATGGTGAGCTTGCCCGGGCCGGGGATCAGCATGTCGGTCGCCCTGTACTGGTCGCCAAATGCGTGACGGCCAATGACGATCGGATCTGTCCAGCCCGGCACCAGCCTTGGAACGGATTTGATGACAATGGGTTCGCGGAAGACGACGCCGCCAAGGATGTTGCGGATGGTACCGTTTGGCGATTTCCACATACGCTTGAGGCCGAATTCCTCGACGCGAGCCTCGTCGGGGGTGATGGTCGCGCATTTTACGCCGACACCATATTCCCGGATGGCGTTTGCAGCCTGTACCGTGACCTTGTCGTCGGTTTCATCGCGGTGCTCGATACTGAGGTCGTAATATTTCAGATCGACGTCGAGATAGGGGAGAATCAGGCGTTCGCGAATCCACTCCCAGATAATCCGTGTCATTTCATCGCCGTCGATTTCGACGATCGGATTGTCGACCTTGATCTTCGCCATTCAGCCCTCGTGCCCTTGTGTAGATTTTGACTTGGGCAGACGCTCTAGGCGGAAGCATCCCCGAGATCAACCGTCGAGCGTTTGCAAACATGAAATCAAGATCACGCGTTGTCATAAGCTATGGTCGCGCGGTAAAGGGGCTGTATGAACGAAAACACACCCACAGAAGACCAGCCCGCAGCCACCGTGGACACTGCTGCAGAGTATAAATTCCCATCGATGCATCCGGAGGGAACGAAATTCGTCGCCATCACAGCCGTTGCGGCGCTGTTTTTCTGGTTCGTGCTCGGCTGGAGCATATTTGGCTGGCTGTTTGCCGGGATTACTGTCTGGATTTTCACGTTCTTTCGTGACCCTGTGCGCACCACGCCACAGCATGACGAATTGATCGTGTCGCCCGCCGATGGCCTGATCTCCCAAATTTCATTGGTCGGGGCACCCCGCGAAATCGCAGACAATCCGCGCGGCATAGGCGACGGGCCGTTCACGCGGATCTCGATTTTCATGAGTGTCTTTGACGTTCACGTGAACCGCGCGCCGATCAGCGGAACGATCCGCAACATCGTTTATGTCCCCGGGAAATTCCTCAATGCCGAGCTGGACAAGGCAAGCGAGCATAATGAGCGGCAGTATTTCGTCGTTGAAAACGCTTCGGGTATGCGCGTCGGCTTTACCCAGATTGCCGGACTCGTTGCACGGCGCATCGTCAAATTCGTCAAGGAAGGCGATAATGTCGGTGCCGGGCAGCGCGTCGGCCTTATTCGTTTTGGCAGTCGCGTTGACGTCTATCTGCCCGCAGGGATGCAGCCGATGGTGATCGCTGGACAGCGAGCTGTTGCTGGCGAAACCGTGCTGGCGCGCCCGGGGGATGCATCGGTGCGTCTTCCCGGTATATCGCAGTGAAGGTTGAACACGAACCACCACGGCTCAAGATTCGGCGCGTTATACCCATGCGCGCCCTTATCCCAAATGCGATTACGGTTGCGGCGCTTTGCGCCGGACTGACCGCCGTTCGGCTGGCGATCGGTGGTGATTTCGAGCGCGCGATCCTTGCTGTGATTGTCGCTGGTGTGCTCGACGGGATCGATGGCCGCGTTGCGCGATTGATGAAGGGCGCAAGCCGCTTTGGCGCTGAACTTGATTCGCTTTCGGATGTCATCGCCTTTGGTGTAGCGCCCGCGCTGATTATCTATTTCTGGATATTAAACGAGTTGCCCGGCATAGGCTGGATTGTGGCGCTTTCGCACGCGGTGTGTTGCGCGCTTCGCCTCGCGCGTTTCAATGCGCATCTCGAGCTTGATGACCTGCCGCACAAAACATACGGATTTCTGACCGGCATCCCGGCGCCGGTTGCGGCGGGGCTGACGCTCAGCCCGATGTTCCTCTATTACTGGATCGAGCCGACCTTCCTTGACACGCCGCGCCTTGGCGCTGTTGTGACTGCGATTGTCGTCGGGTTGACGGCCTTTATGATGGTGGCGAGCCTGCCGACCTATTCATGGAAGGTTATACGGATCTCGACCGAATACCGGATGTTCGCGCTGGTTGGTTTTGCGCTCTTTGCCGGGGCATTATTGTCGGTTCCATTCATGACATTGTCATTGATCTCGGTCGCCTATGCCGTGACGATCCCACTCAGCATCAATTCGTTTCGCAAGATTATGCGGCGAGTTTCAGCTCAGAGTGTGTCTGCCGCGGCCGCGGAGCATGGCGAGGCTGGCGATCGCGACGACCCGACTCGGCCAATGGATAATCAATAACTTCAATTTCGATATCGCCGAGCGTCCAGACGCTCGCAATTGCTCCGCGCGAAGACCAGAAGGTCCAAATCAAACTGCCAAGCGCACTTGCAAAAAGCAGGATGCTGAGCGTGATGCTGACTGCATAAATCATATCGATCCCCTTTTGTTCTCTTTATCGTTCTCATTTTGTTCCAGCCTTGTCAACAAGGAAAATGCCAACATCCGTCAAACATCGGCAATTGCCTGCTAAGGTGCAGACCCGTAGGGTGATGGCATTGGTCATCTGGGGAGGATGAAATGCTTGGCAGTATGCAGAACTGGCCGCTACTCGTGTGGAAACTTCTTGACCACGCGGCAGCCAATCATGGCAATCGTGAAATTGTCACCGCGCTTGTCGAAGGTGGCGAGCACCGCGGCGATTGGTCGAGCGTTCATGACCGCGCACGGCGGCTGGGGCAGGGGCTACAGCGACTAGGCATCAAGACCGGCGACCGGGTTGCGACAATGGCATGGAATACGCACCGCCATGTCGAATGCTGGTATGGCATTTCAGGTATTGGCGCGATCTCGCATACCGTGAATCCGCGGCTGTTCGAAGACCAGATTGTTTACATCCTCAATCACGCTGCCGACAGGGTCTTGTGCTTTGACCATTGTTTTGCCGATCTGGTCGAGAAGATCGCACCGCGCCTTGAAAGCATCGAATATTATGTCGTGCTTACCGACAAGGCACATCTTCCGACGTCATCACATGTTGATCTTCTGGCTTATGAAGACCTGATTTCGGAGGTTGATGGCGATTTTGACTGGGTCACAGTTGATGAAAACGCGCCAGCCGGACTTTGCTACACATCAGGCACGACCGGCAATCCGAAGGGCGTTCTCTATTCGCACCGCTCGAACGTCCTTCATACGTTTGGAAGCCTAGGTGTCGATGCGATGGGCGCGTGCTCGACGTCATCGATCCTACCGGTGGTGCCGATGTACCATGCCAACGCCTGGGGTGTTCCATATGGCGCGGCCGCGGTTGGCGCCAAACTTGTGCTGAACGGCCCGCACTTCGATCCAGAGACCCTGCACGGCATGATCATCCGCGAAGGTGTCAATTTGACAGCGGCGGTACCGACAGTCTGGCTCGGCATGCTGCAATATCTCGAAGCGACGGGGAAAGACCTTGGCGCACTCAAAAAAGTTGTGATCGGCGGAGCGGCCGCTCCGCGCTCAATGATCGTTGATTTCGAACGCAAATATGGCGTCACAGTGTGCCATGCATGGGGTATGACCGAAACCTCGCCACTCGGTACCGTCGGCGTGCTTTCCGCTGATGCACTGACGCTGCCCAAAGAAAAACAGTTTGATCTGCAGACCAAGCAGGGCAGGGCATTGTTCGGGGTTGAACTCAAGATCACTGACGATAACGGCAATCAACTTCCGCGTGATGGCGTGGCCTTCGGGCACCTGATGGTGCGCGGGCCGTGGTGTGCCGGTGAATATTATGCCGGCGACGGCGGCGTTATTCTTGATGCCGATGGCTGGTTCGACACGGGGGATGTCGCGACGATTGACCCGCAAGGCTATATGCAGATTACAGATCGTGCCAAGGACGTCATCAAATCGGGCGGCGAGTGGATCAGCTCGATCGAACTGGAAAACGAGACCATAAGTTGTGAAGGTGTCGCCGAGGCCGCCGTAATTGGTCTGCCACATCCCAAATGGGACGAGCGTCCGTTGCTGGTTGTCGTCGCAAAATCTGGCGCGACTCTGACAAAAGAGGATGTGCTGACGCATCTTGAAGGGCGCATCGCCAAATGGTGGATGCCAAATGACGTTGTCTTCGTCGATGAGATTCCGCATACGGCAACCGGAAAAATACAAAAAATGACGTTAAGACAACAGTTTAAAGACTATAGCTTCCCCGATGCCTGAAGACTGAATGCCGATCATCCCGAATGCAGTCGAGGGACCGCAAGCGTTGCGGGAGTATCGTGTGTTCCCCTGTAAGTGCGTTCGGGATGATACGGTGTGAAAACGGGTGGAGCCAATCTACCCGCTATAGCAAGGAAAGCTGCTGCCCGGGTGGGGAAAACAGGTCGGTGCGTAGACGTATCGAGCGCCCCGCAAGGCCAAGTCGCCGTGCATGGATGTTGAACCGTGCGCGGATGGCATCGGCATAGGCACCGTGGGGGCGGAACCGTTCAAAAAACCTGCCATCATTGTCCTTGCCGCCGCGCATGCCCTGAACCAGCGTCATGACCTTGGCAGCCCTGTCTGGAAAATGCACGTCCAGCCAGTCCCGAAAGATCGGCGCGACCTCGTGCGGCAGGCGCACCATCATCATGATCGCGCCATGCGCCCCTGCATCGTATGCGGCCTGGAGTATGGCTTCGACCTCGTGATCGTTGATCGCCGGCACAACGGGGGCGATTGACACAAAAACCGGTATTCCCGCCTCCGACAGGTGCTTGACCGCGGCCATGCGCTTTGCAGGGGTCGACGCACGCGGCTCCATCGTGCGCGCCGTCGCGGGCGTCAGGCTGGTGATCGAAAGCATTGCGGCAGCAAGCCCGCGCGACGCCATCGCCGCCAGAATCCCGGTATCATCGAGAATGCGCGTGGATTTTGTCGTGATCGTCACCGGATGGTTCATCTCGTCGAGAACCTCCAATATTTTCCGTGTGGTACGGAATTTTGATTCGATTGGCTGGTAAGGGTCTGTGTTGGTGCCCAGCGCAATCGGCTGACAGCAATAGCCCGGTCTTGCCAGCTCCTTGCGCAAAAGTTCGGGTATATGCGTCTTGGCCGTCAACCGGCTTTCAAAATCAAGCCCCGGCGACAGGCCGAGATAGGCATGTGTCGGTCGCGCAAAACAATAAACACAGCCATGTTCGCAGCCGCGATAGGCGTTGATCGAACGGTCAAAGGGCAGGTCGGGGGAACCATGCCGGGTGATGGCGGCGCGTGGCGTTTCAAAACTGACCTCGGTTCGCAAGGGCGGCGCATCGTCCTCTTCGCGTGCGTCGAGCCAGTCACCGTCGACCTCACGGGGCTTGGCGTCAAAACGCCCACTGTGGTCATTCAATGTCGCCCCACGGCCACGCTGCAGCGGATGATGAACCTTGCCCATTGGGAAAAACTACTAGAACAAAAGTGGAACATCAAGTCGTAAAGCAACAGCACATCATCCCGAGTCTCGTCGAGGGACGCACGATACTCCCTCGGCCCTGTGATCAGCGTTCACGTAATCTTGGCATCAGTTCGACAAAGTTGCAGGGCCGGAAACGGCTGTCGAGTTGATGGACGAGGATGCCGTCCCAGCCATCCTTGACCGCGCCGGTCGATCCGGGCAACGCAAAAATATAAGTCCCGCGTGCAACAGCCGCGCATGCCCGCGACTGAATGGTCGATGTGCCGATCGACTGAAAGCTCAGCCAGCGAAACAGCTCTCCAAAGCCTGGAATTTCCTTGTCCTGCACCTTGGCGAGCGCTTCGGGGGTGACGTCGCGTCCTGTCACGCCAGTGCCGCCGGTGGTGATAATGCAGTCAATGTCGGGATCGTCGATCCAGCGATTGAGTTGGGTGGCGATGATGTCGATGTTATCGATCAATATCTCGCGTGCGGTAAGCACGTGTCCGGCTGCGCGCAGCCGTTCGACGAGCGTGTCGCCGGAGCGATCATCGGCAAGCGTGCGTGTGTCTGAAACCGTCAACACCGCAATGCGCACAGGCAGAAACGTGCGGCTGTCGTCAATCGGCATCGAGCTTTTCCTTCACGGCAAGAAGATCGGCCCAGGACAGGCGCTTTTGTTCGGGCTGGCGCAGCAGATATGCCGGGTGCAGCGTCGGCAGAAGGTCATATTCCTCGCCTTCCACGCTGATTTTTCGCCAGCTGCCGCGTAATCGCAGGATGCCCGTGGTTTCGTTGAGCAGGGCGCGCGCCGCAACCGCGCCGACCGCCATGATGACCTTGGGACGCACCAGCGCGATGTGGCGGTGGACAAAGGGCAGGCATGTGGCGACTTCCTCAGGCGAGGGCGTGCGGTTGCCCGGTGGCCGCCAGAATATGACGTTAGTAATGTAACTTGTCGTTCGATCGCGGCCGATCGCAGCCAGCATGCGGTCGAGAAGCTGACCGGCTGGACCAACAAAGGGAATGCCCTGTCGATCCTCCTGCGCGCCCGGCGCCTCGCCGATCAGCATCAGATCGGCCTGTGGATTGCCGTCGGCAAAGACGGTGTTCGAATTCGGACCGCGCAGTGCACAGCCTTCAAACATTTCGACCGCCGATCGCAATTCGGATAGTGTTGATGCGGAAATATCGACAGCAACGGGCTTTTGGACCTTGGGTTTTTCGGTTTCGATTGGCGCTGCAGATTCAACCGGCGAGGGCGCGGGTTCAGCTTCACCCTGCCATCCGCCCGAGCTTTCCTCGACCAGCGTATCCACACCTGCCTCGACCCACCACGCCAATGTGCTGAGCAATGCATCACGGTCATCGGGCATATCGGGCGTGCGGCTATCCAATGAACCTCTCATCATTTGGCTGCTGTCCCCTCTGGTCAATCGCGGCGTGTCGATCTATCTCGGTTGCAGACATATTCAAGGCGACCACTAACCCGGTCGCGAGCAGAGAGAAAGGGGAAGGATGAGCGAACGCGAATCCATGGCCTATGATGTCGTTATCGTAGGCGGCGGTCCAGCAGGGCTTGCAGCGGCCATTCGGTTGAAACAGCGGGCAAGCGCTGATGGGCGTGAGATTACCGTAGCGATCCTTGAAAAAGGATCTGAAATCGGGGCGCATATCCTGTCGGGCGCGGTCGTCGACCCAAAGGCGCTTGACGAGCTGTTGCCAGATTGGCGCGAAATGGATGGCCATCCGTTCACCGTGCAGGTCGAATCGAACCAGCATTGGGTGCTGACGAAATCGCTGAAGTTCAATTTCCCGCATATTCTCATGCCGCCGTTCATGGACAATGACGGCTGCTATACGGTCAGCCTTGGCAATGTTTGCCGGTGGCTTGGCGCGCAGGCAGAGGCGCTGGGCGTCGAAATTTTCCCGGGCTTTGCCGCTGCTGAAGTGCTGTACAATGATGATGGATCGGTCAAGGGCGTCGCCACCGGAGAATTTGGTGTTGCGCGCGACGGGTCTCACAAACCCTCCTACCAGCCAGCAATGGAAATCCACGGCCGTTACACGTTTTTTGCCGAAGGCGTACGCGGCCATCTGACAAAGCAGTTAAAGCCGCGCTTCAACCTTGACGCGGATTGCGAGCCGCAAGTCTATGGTATCGGCATCAAGGAACTTTGGGACGTCGATCCCGGCAATCACGAGGAAGGCACGGTCATCCATACACAGGGCTGGCCGCTCGACGATGCAAATGGCGGTGGCTTTATCTATCATCAGGCGAACAACCAGGTTGCGCTCGGCTTTGTGACCTGGCTCAACTATCGCAATCCTCATCTTTCGCCTTTTGATGAGATGCAGCGCTGGAAAACGCACCCTGCCATTGCAAAAATGCTAAAAGGTGGACGACGCGTTTCCTACGGCGCGCGTGCGATCAGCGATGGCGGCTATCAGGCTGTGCCAAAGCTCGCATTCCCCGGCGGCGTCCTCATCGGCTGTACGGCAGGGTTCCTTAATGTACCGCGCATCAAGGGTTCACACACAGCGATGAAGACCGGCATGATGGCCGCAGAAGCCGCTTATGACGCCATTGTTGCAGAGCGTCAGCATGACGAGCTTGTCGCCTATAGCGAGGCTTACGATGCAAGCTGGGTCAAAAAGGAACTCAGCGTCGTCCGCAACACGCTGCCCCTTGTTGAAAAATTCGGTGACATGGTCGGAACGGCGCTTGCCGGTGTTACCATGTGGCTTGAACATATTGGCATCCGCATGCCGTTCACCATGAAGCACCATCCCGACTATGCGCAATTGTGGCGCAAGGAACATTGTAAAAAGCCCGATTATCCAAAGCCCGACGGTGTCATTACGTTCGACAAGTTATCGTCGGTGTTCCTGTCCAACACCAATCACGAGGAGGATCAGCCGGTCCACCTGCAGTTGAAAGACCCGTCAATCCCGATCTCCCATAATCTGCCACTTTATGACGAGCCGGCGCAGCGTTATTGTCCGGCGGGTGTCTATGAAGTGGTTGGTGAGGAAGAGGGCAATCCGCGCTTTCAGATCAACGCTCAAAACTGCGTTCACTGCAAGACATGTGATATAAAGGATCCGACGCAGAATATAAATTGGGTGGTTCCCGAAGGTGGTGGCGGCCCGAATTATCCGAATATGTGAGGGAGCGTGACGATTGAAGATCAGGATTGCAGCTATAATGTTTATGGCGTGGCCATCTTTGGCGAGCGCGACATCGTCTGCGGGGCTGGTCAATAATTACAACGCTTATGTGCTTGGTCATCACGCGATTGCCGATGACAAGCTTGGGCGTGCAGCGGATTATTTTGCCGGTGCACTTCAAAGTGCGCCGGACAATCCCGAGTTGCTGCGTCGAACTTTTGATCTTGCCGTTGCTGCTGGCGATGAAAAGCTGGCGGTCAAGATTGCGCAGCATTTGTCGAAGCAGGACCGCTTTGACAGCGGCGCCACGATGGTTCTGGTCGCCGATGCAATCAAGCGTCGCAAGTGGAAAACCGCGGGCGTACTGACAGAGCGGCTCAAGGATGCGGGCTTTGGCAGTTTTATCGTGCCGATCCTCGATGCCTGGATTCTGGAAGCGCGAGGGAAAACCAGCCGAGGCCTCGCACTGCTCGACCCCCAGACGCTCGACGGTTTCGCGCAGTCCTACGTTCAGGAACACCGTGCACATCTGCTGATGCACGAGAGGCGCTATGCAGAAGCCGCATTGCTCTATGACCAGTTGTTGGCAGGTGATGAAGGGCGCAATGTTCGTATCCGCATAGCCACCGCGGCAGCTATGCAGGAAGATCACCGTGTCGCAGAAGCGCAAGAGCGGCTTGATGCGGCATCCCCACATCCCGGCCTTCCAGCGGCTAAGGCAGCGCTTGCCAAAGGCGAAAATATTGGCGGCTTTCCCCAGAATGCGCGCGAAGGCATCGCCCTGCTGGCACTTCGGGTCGCCGCCGACCTGACGCGGGAGCGGCCGGTGCCCATCGCGCTTACGATGGCGAGGATAGCGACCTTTCTTGCACCACAGGATGCTTCAGGCTGGCTACTGACCGCCGAATTGCTGGCACAGGGGCAGCGCTTTGACAGCGCGCTTGCTGCAACCCGCATGGTGTCTGAGTCCGATGTCGCCGCGCCGGTTGCGCGCGGCCATGCCGCCGCCATTCTAAGCCGTCTTGAACGCAATGATGAGGCGCTCAAACTGCTCGAAACCGCAGCGGGCATGCCCGATGCCACTGGCGAGGATCATGCGCGCTATGGCGATGCACTACAAATGGCAGAGCGCTTTGACGACGCGGCCAACGCTTATCGCCGCGCCATCGCGCTGGATGACGGCCAAGGCACATCGACATGGCGGCTGCATTATCTTCTGGGGTCTGCGTTGGAACAGGGGGGCAAATGGCCCGAGGCAGAAGTCCAGCTTCGCAAGGCGCTCAGCCTTGCTCCCAAGGAAGCCTCGTTGCTCAACTATCTTGGCTATGCGCTGCTGGATCGTGGGCAATCGCCCAAAGAAGCGCGCAAACTTATCGAAACCGCGCACAAGTTGCAGCCCGAAGACGGCTACATAACCGATTCACTTGGTTGGGCGCAGTTCAGAGCCGGTGAGCATGCCGCCGCTGTACGCACGCTTGAAAAGGCGATAGCAAGCGTCCCTGACGACGCCACCATCAGCGAGCACCTCGGTGATGCCTATTGGATGATCGGACGTCGTCTTGAGGCGCGATACCGCTGGAAAGCGGCGCTTGAGGCCGAACCCAAACCCGAACAGGAAGCGCGACTGAAGCTGAAGCAGGATTATGGCCTCGATGTCGCTCTTGCCGAAGAGCAGCGGGAGAGCGCAAGTCGGCCGTGAGTTTCCATGAGACGGCGAACGCAAAGATCAACCTCGCGCTCCACATAAGGCGTCGGCGCGACGACGGCTATCATGAGCTTGAAACCCTGTTCGCCTTCGCCGATTTTGGCGATGGGCTGACATTTTCACCTGCAGACGATCTATCACTTGTCATTGACGGTCCGTTTGCAGGCGATCTTGCTGCGGATACTGACAATTTGGTGATCCGCGCAGCCAAGCTGTTGCAACAGGCATCCGGCACGACGTCAGGTGCAGATATTCGTCTCAACAAATCTTTGCCCATCGCCTCTGGGATAGGTGGTGGTTCTGCCGACGCAGCCGCCACATTGCGTGGGCTTAATCGACTATGGGGGCTTCAATTTACCGATCACACGCTGGCGGACCTTGGCGCCGCACTTGGCGCCGATGTGCCGGCCTGTGTTTTTAGTCGCCTTTGCCGGGGCGAGGGGGTCGGCGAGCGCCTCGATAGGCTTGATGATAACGCGCTTGCTGGCAAGGGCGTTCTGCTGGTTAATCCGGGAAGGCCAGTCTCCACTGCGGCGACCTTTGCTGCGTGGGATGGCCTTGATGATGGTGCGCTTCTAACGGGTGATCCGCTTTTAGCGGCAATTGCAGGCTGCAATGGACTTGAAACAGCCGCGCGCGCGCTTTGCCCGGAGATCGACGAGGTGCTTAATGCCCTGCGCACCTGTAGCGGTACCAAGCTTATTCGGATGTCCGGCTCAGGCGCGACCTGTTTTGCGCTATTTGGAACGGCGGCAGAGGCGGACGA
>JBFKAE010000037.1:0-23189 GCA_041621755.1 Sphingomonadaceae bacterium
CAGGCCCCGGAAAGTTTGTGATCGCTGTTGATAGGCGGGTGGGGAGGGCCCGAGCGTCTGATTGGGAGGGCGAGGGCGATCTTGCAAAGAGATTGCGAATGGACTGAAGAATATCGATTTCGCCGTTGAATATGCGTCGCCATGCACTCCGGTTGAGGAGACGTTTCAAATATCGTGCGCCGAGCGCGGATGTGGATGGCACGAATATTTCGCCATCTTCCATCGCCCAAGGGTTGAGCAGAATTGCAGCATCAAGACCTGTACTCGTGCCAGCGAGGAGCAGTGCCGAGGCACCGTCGCAAAGGCCAAGGCCGACGATCTTGCTGATATGAGGTGATGCGTGTTTGAACGCGGCAACGGCGGCGGCAATATCGGGACCGCTTTCATCATATGATAAAAGCGCGCCATCGCTATCGCCGACGCCGCGACGGTCAAAACGCATCGCGCTGATGCCAGCACCCTTTAAATGTTCGGCAAGCGCGGTGAACAGTCGGTGGGGGCCTGCGCGCGTTTGAAGGCCGCCTGTGACGAAAAGAACGCCTGTTGTGCCGTTTGCTTTATGCAGTGCGCCGACAAGCGCGGAACCTTCGCATTCAAAGACGAGCGGTGTCATGCAACAATCCATGCGACAAAGTCTGCAGCGAGCGCTTCTGCCAAGGCGGTCGAATCTGCAGGTTCAGCCTGTCGCCAGACGGCAGGGCCGTCAATTTCAGCCGTGCGTAGCTTAACTGCGGGTGCGGGGCACTCCAATGCGCTCAATGCTGCTGCCATTGCAGGGTTTATGTCATAACCGGCAAGGCGCACGATATGCCCTTTGGTCCATTCCGTGTCATAGTCGCCAAGATCAACCTTGTCGCCGGTGCGCTCCTGATCAGCAATTGCCTGCGCCCGAACAAGGTCGCGCAGAAGGCTTTGCCCGCTACGCGCAGGAGAATAGCGATAAAGCCCCTGGCAACCGCCGCCATCTGTAAGCAGCGCACCGCCGCGTAACGCAAAAACATAGGTCGGACGCACGGAGACGCAGGTGGCGACGAGTGCTGCAAATGCGGACCGCCAGTCTGGAAGTGTTGCGCTCGATGTAACATTGTCGCCGCTCCCTGGAAGATCGGGCAGGATGGTTGCGATCTGCCTTTGCTCCAGCGCTCTGCCAAGATTGGCGAGCAGGTTCCGGCACCGATTCATTTCTTCAAAGAGAGGCGGAGCGATCACAACGACCGGACCAGAATCCGGGCCGCGTATTATTGAAGGAAGCTTGAAACAGCCCGCGTCAAGGCAATCGTATCGCGGGCCAGCCAAGACCGTCAGCCTGCGACCTTACGGGCTGCAAAATCAACGAGAGCGCCGAAGGTATCAAAGATTTCGGTATCGATTTCGTCATCATCAATGATGATATCGAGGCGATCCTCAAGCTCGGTCAAAAGACCTGCAACGGCCATCGAATCAAGTTCGGGGATTGCGCCGAACAATGGCGAATCTTTTGCGATTCCGGCCACAATCTCTGGGGCAAGCGACAGCACATCGGCAAGGATCTGCCGTACATTGGATTCGACGTTGCCAGCAAGAGGCGGGTTTCTTTCGGATGCTGTCGACATATTCAGCGTCAAATCTCCATGTTTTTGACAGGCGCGCGTTATACTGTCAGGGCGAGCGATGCAAATATAGAAGCGGCACGGGCTTTGTCTCGGGTCTATTATTGAAAGGTCGATATCAGGCGCATGGGGGTTATTGATAGTCTGAAATCGCTGGGCATGATGACGACGCTCTCATATGGCGCGGCGCGCCTTGCAAGCGGAACGCGATGTTTCGGCTATCACCGTTACAGACTGCTTGCAGTGCCACGTTCGGGCATGCCCAGCATGCCCGGTGGATATCGCGTACAGTCACTGTCGGCTCGGGATCTGGCAAAGTATACGATTGATGTCGGGATAGACGTTCAGGCCGCGCGCTTTGCGCAAGGCCTGATCTGTATTGGCGTATTTAATGGCGAGCGCCTGTGTGGCGTCAACTGGTTGACAATAGGTGATTTTGACGAAGATGAGGTGCGGGTTCGCTACGTACTGCCACAAGGCGCAGCATGGGATACCGGACTATGGGTGACGCCCGAACGACGGATGAGCCGCGCATTCGCCGCGTTATGGGCCGGATCTGCGGACTGGCTTGCCGCAAACGGTCTCAACTGGTCGATAAGTCGGATCGCCGACTATAATCTTGCCTCGCTCAATTCGCATCAACGGATGCATGCGGTGGATATCGGGCGTTTGCTTGTGCTGCGGGTTGGCAATGTGCAAATCGGACTTGGCGCGCGCCCGAGCCTATCTCGGGTTGATCGTGGCGAAGCGCCACGTGTGACGCTACCAGAGCTCGTATGATGAAGCGTGTTGATTCGATCCACTTGAGCCATGATGCCGCGCGTACGGCAATCGTCGACCGTGGACGTGATGTCAGTTTTGCTGCGCTTGAAGAGGCTATAAGTGCGGTCGCGGGCAATTTTCTCAAGCGCGGCATCAGGCAGGGCGACAGGGTCGGGGTCTGGCTTGGCAAGACCACAGAGATGGTCGTAACGCTGCTTGCCGTGATGCGCGCGGGCGCAATTGCCATTCCGATCAATCCTGTATTGAAGGGGCCGCAGGTCGATCATATTCTTGCCGATAGCGACGCGCGACTGTTGTTGACAAATGCGGGACGCAAGGGGCTTTTGCTCGCGACGGGCGGTTGCGATATTCTTTCGGTCGAGGAGGACTGGCAGGCGTTGTCGCACGGCGAGCCTGCCCCAGACGTCCTGCGCGACGCAGATGATCTTGCGGCGATCCTTTACACGTCGGGAAGTACAGGGCGGCCAAAGGGCGTGATGCTGTCGCACAGTAATCTTGTGCTTGGCGCGGAAAGTGTCGCTGAATATCTCGAGATCGGCCCCGATGACCGAACACTTTGTGTTTTGCCATTTAGCTTTGATTATGGTCTCAACCAGTTATTGACCGCGTTGCTTGTCGGGGGAACGGCGGTGCTGTTCGACTATCTGTTACCGCGTGATGTGGTGAAGGCTATCGCAAAATACAGAATTACGGGCCTTGCCGGTGTGCCGCCGCTCTGGATGCAGCTGATCGATGTCGATTGGCCCGAAGCGGCGCGTGGATTGCGCTATATTACCAATAGTGGCGGACGGATGCCGGTTGCGTTGACGCAAAAATATCGTGATCTAATGCCCGATACGCGTATCGTTTTGATGTATGGACTGACGGAGGCTTTCCGTTCGACCTATCTTGATCCAGCGCTCGTCGACGAACATCCGGAATCGATCGGTGTGGCTATACCCAATGCCGAAGTTCATGTGCTGCGCGCCGATGGCAGCCTTGCAGATCCCGATGAGGCGGGGGAGCTGGTTCATGCTGGACCGCTTGTCGCGCAAGGCTATTGGAACGACCCGGAGCGCACGGCCGAGCGTTTTCGGCCCGCGCCGGAATTTGCACATCATGCCGGTCGTGCGGTCTGGTCGGGCGATACGGTGGTCAGGCGTAAAAACGGGCTGCTCTATTTTGTTGGTCGCGACGATGAGATGATAAAGACATCGGGCAACCGCGTCAGTCCGACCGAAATCGAGGAAGCTGCCTTTGATACAGGTGCGGTGCGCGTCGCGGCGGCATTTGGTGTCGATGATGATCGGCTTGGGCAGGCGATTATCATGATCGCAACGCCTGCAGACGGGTTGAACACGGATGAAGCCGAAGCGAAATTGAAATCGGGATTGGGGCGAAGCTTGCCTGTTTTCATGCAACCCAAAGAAATCCACTGGATCGATGATATGCCGCGCAACCCAAACGGGAAAATCGACAGAAACGCGCTACGGAAGAGATTATCATTATGACCCGCGATGAGCGAATTCATCCTGCCTTTGGGGAAGTTGACGGCGAGCTTGCCATTGCCGGACGAACCGTACGTTCATGGGTGGATGCGGCCAACAACCAGACGCCTGTCTTTGTCTATGATCGCGCGATTATCGATGGCCAGATCAACAGGCTGCGCGCTGTCCTGCCCGAAGGCGTCGGCATTCATTACGCGCTTAAAGCCAATCCGATGGGCGAGCTTGTCAAATGGATCGCCCCGCGTGTCGATGGGATCGACGTTGCCTCGGGCGGAGAACTCGGCAGCGCGCTCGCGCAAGGCGTAGACGCCGCACGAATCAGCTTTGCAGGGCCTGGAAAGCGTGATGCGGAGCTTGAAGCGGCGATTTCCGCGGGCGTGACGCTCAATATCGAATCTCCGGGCGAATATAGTCGGGCAGTCATAATATCGAAGCGCATAGGCCAAACCCTGCGGGCAGCGATCCGGGTCAATCCGCCTTTTGATCTCAAAGCATCTGGCATGCGCATGGGCGGTGGCGCCAAGCCGTTCGGGGTCGACGCGGATCAGGTCCCCGCGCTGTTGCAGCATATCGGTCGCGACGGCGTGGAGTTTCGGGGCTTTCACGTTTTTGCAGGCTCGCAGAATCTTTCCGCCGAAGCGCTGATCGATGCACAAAGGCAAACACTTGACCTTGTTGCAGAACTCTCCGAACACGCGCCATGCCCGCCACCGGTGGTCAATATGGGCGGCGGTTTCGGCATTCCGTATTTCCCCGGCGACCGTCAACTGGACGTCGCTGCGGTCGGCGCGGCGCTTGGCGAAGCCCTGCAAAACCGCGCCGATATCCTGCAAAATACGCATTTTGTGCTGGAGCTTGGACGCTATCTCGTTGGAGAATCCGGCGTTTATCTGACGCGCATCGTCGACCGGAAGACCAGTCAGGGTGAAATTTTCCTGATCACGGACGGTGGACTTCATCACCAGTTGGCCGCGAGCGGAAATTTTGGAACAGTCGTCCGACGGAACTATCCTGTCGCGTCGGCAAATCACTTCACCGCACCGCCCGAGGAGCGTGTTCACGTGGTTGGATGCCTTTGTACACCGCTCGATAAGCTTGCCGACAAAGTCGAGCTGCCACAGTGTGATGTCGGAGACATCATTGCGGTATTTATGGCGGGGGCATATGGACTTACGGCGAGCCCCACAGCATTTTTAGGTCACCCGATCGCGGTGGAAATGCTTGCATAACAAGAATATTTATATAGTTATGCGACGAAGCTAACGTCGTCGTAACATTTTACAGGCATTAGTTTCGGGGCAGCAAAGCAGGCCATAGCCGACGTCAGGATTCGTCGGCCCAGTTTTGTCTCCCGCAGGTGCGGGAAAAGGAAGGGAACTTCGGAACTATGTCAATCTCTATGAAAATTGTTGTACCTGTGCTGGCGAGTGCGCTTGCGGTATCAGCATGTGCATCCAATAGCGGTCTCAGCAAATTACCACCCGCTCAGTTTAATTCGAGCGATGAAGGGCCTGGCGAGGAATATGTCGTAGGACCGCTTGACGAGCTCAGCATTTTCGTCTGGCGCAACCCAGAGCTTTCAACGTCGGTGAAGGTTCGTCCGGATGGCCGCTTCACGACGCCATTGATCGAAGACATGGTCGCGACCGGCAAAACGCCTGCTGCGCTTGCCGATGAAATTGAGGCCGCGCTTTCGAAATATATTCAGGATCCGATCGTTTCGGTGATCGTCAACAACTTCAACGGGCCGCTTTCGCAGCAGGTTCGCGTTGTCGGCGCCGCTACGCAACCATCGGCGATCCCGTATCGTTCGAACATGACGCTGCTTGACGTCATGATTGCAGTTGGCGGTCTGACCGAATTTGCTGCAGGCAACAGTGCTCGCCTGATCCGGCACGACAAGGAAACCGGCACACAGCGCGAATATGCGTTGAAAATCGAGAGCTTGCTCAAGGGTGGTGACACGAAAGCAAACGTCGCCGTCCGGCCCGGAGATGTTATTATCATCCCCGAAAGCTTTTTCTAATCATTATGGCGTAAGAAGGATGCGCGGCCTTGTGCCGTGCATCGTTCGTCACAACAGAAGTTCGGAAAATTATGCAATCGCTCCAAGAAGAAGTGATGACCACGCTATACAGCGTCTGGCGCAAGCGCTGGTACGGCCTTGCCCTGACGTGGGCAGTTTGCCTCGTTGGCTGGGTTCTCGTCGCGATGATCCCCAACCAATATGAATCAAGCGCGCGCGTCTATGTCGACTGGGCGTCACTTATTCCCGAAAAGCTTGGCTATCGGGGTTCAAACATGCTGCAGCAGGTCGACATTGTGCGACGGACGCTGACATCGCGCGTCAATATGGAGAAGGTTGTACGGCGAACCGAACTGGATGTTGGCATCGAAAGCGAATCCGAGCTTGATGAAATCATCAAGACGATGTCGGACAATATTACGGTGCAGAGTCAGCAGAGCGATCTGTTTACGATCATATACAAATCTGCAGACCCCGAGCGGTCGAATACCGAAAATGCCAATCTAGCGCGTCGGGTTGTCGACAATCTCATCCAGATTTTCATGGAAGAGAACGTGACTTCCGATCGTGACGACATCAATGAAGCCGTTCGCTTTTTCGAGGACCAGCTTGCCGAGCGTGAGCGCGAGCTTGAAGCGGCCGAGCGTCGCAAAGCAGAGTTTGAAGAGAAGTATCTTGGCATGCTGCCAGGCGAAGGCAGTATCGCGGCCCGTTTGTCGAATGCACGTACAGAGCTTGATCGTGTCGAGATTGAATATGCACAGGCCCGGAATTCGCTGCTCGCCCTGCAAAGGCAGATCGGCGATACGCCGTCGACCATGGCAGGCGGTTCGCCCGGTACAGGCACAATGGGCGGTCCGGCCCAGCAGCAGATCGGGCAGCTTCAGCGCAATATCACCGATATGTACACGCGCGGCTGGACCGACCAGCATCCCGATGTTCTGGCGACAAAAGCCCAGATCTCGCGACTTGAGGAACAGGCGCGCAGGGAAGCGGCCAATCCTTCGCTGAGCGGAGGATTCCAGTCCAACCCGGTTTATGTGAACCTGCGCAGCATGGTGTTCGAGCGTCAGTCGGCGGTGGCGTCATTGGCCGCGCGTCAGGCGCAGCTTCGCAATGCGATTGCCGAGCTGTCCGCCAAGCAGATCGAACAGCCCGGTATTGTAGCCGAGCAGGCAAAGCTTAACCGCGATTATGACGTGTTGCAGGCGCAATATACGGATTTGCTGAAATCGCGTGAGGAAATCCGGCTGAGAAGCGACGTTGAAACCAAGACACAGCAGGTCAAATTCCGCGTTGTCGATCCGCCGACGATGCCACGTGAACCTGTGGCACCCAACCGTCCGCTTTTTCTGAGCCTCGTGTTGGTGGCAGGTGTGTTGGCAGGGGGTGCACTGGCCTTTGTGCTGAGCCAGATCCATGCAACCTTCATCACGTCCGGTCAGCTTGAAAATCGCTTTGATTTTCCCGTGCTCGGCGCGGTGGGCGAGATTGTCTCTGACAATCAACAGGCACAGAACCGGGTTTGGCTGTGGGGCTTTGGTGTCCTTGGCATGGGCCTGATTACGATCTACGCAGCGTTGCTGCTTTATGAACTCTTATGACGCGGCAGCTTTTCCGGCGCGCGGGGAAAAAGATATGAGTGATAACAAACAAAGCGGTAATGCAAGGGCCTCGCTTCTTGAGCGTGCGGCAGGTCAGATTGACAAGTCGGCAGCCCCGAACGCAAAGAGCGTAGAGGCGAAGCCTGCTGCGGCGCCAAAAGCACCGCCACGGGCAGAGCCGGTCAAGGCAACTGCGCCGCAGGCGGCTTTTGCAACCTCGGCAAATCCGAGTGTTCACCTGCCAGCCACTGACGAAGTCGGGCGGACGAGCCGCCGCGGTGAAATCGATCTGCCGGAACTGCGCGATCTTGGCTATGTCGTGCCGGATTCCCCGGCAACCGCAACGGCCGAGGAGTTCCGGATCGTCAAGCGTCAGCTGTTGGTGAATGCCATGGCGCGTGGCGACAAAGCGATCCACAATGGCAACCTCATTCTGGTCTGTTCGTCCCAGCCTAACGAGGGCAAAACATTCTGCGCGACAAATCTGGCGCTGTCGATCGCATCGGAGCGCGACGTGACGGTGCTGCTCGTCGATGCGGATTTTGCCAAGCCGGAGATCCTTTCAACATTGGGTCTTGAAGGTGGCAAGGGGCTGATCGACGTCATTGCCGATCCGACGCTTGATCTTGCGGACTGCCTGATCCGCACCAACATTGAAAATTTGTCGGTGCTGCCCGCGGGGCGTCAGCACAATCTGACGACAGAGCTGCTGGCATCAGAGCGCATGGGCGCGATGGTTGAAGAGATTGGCAAGCGGTATAGCGACCGTATCATCATTTTCGATTCACCGCCCGCGCTCGCATCGTCCGCGGCGTCTGTGCTTGCCATGCATGTCGGTCAGGTGTTGTTCGTCGTGGAAGCCGAAAGCACACGCGAAACTGAACTGCGTGATGGGCTTGCCATGATGTCAACGTGCAAAAATGTGCAACTTTTGTTGAACAAGGCGCGTTACGCAGGCATCGGTAGACGGTTCGGGGCATATTACGGGTACGGCAGCTAAAAATTCCGGGGGTAAGTCAGGCAATGAAAAAGGGGCAGGCGAGGGAAATGACATTTTCCAAAGGGTGGGCACCTAAGCCGCAATGGCTTGGTGCGTTATGCGTACTTTCGGTTACGTCCGTATCGTCGCCTGTCCAGGCCGATTTCATCGTGACGCCCGGCGTTGAGCTGCGTCAGGTCATCAGCAACAATTCGCGGGGCAGTGGTGGCGTTACTGGCTGGCTTGAGGCCGCTGCATTCATGGATGTCGAGATCGAGACCAACCGGGTTCAGGGCAGTGGATATTTGCGGGCTGGCCGTGCGTTCAAGGAATTTGGGAGTTTGGAACGCGAAGAGCGTTATGAAGGGTCGCTGGACCTGAAAAGCGAGCTTCTCGACGATTTTCTGTTCATGGATTTCGGGGGCATTGCGTCACAATATGCGGCGGACCCACGCGGTTTCAATCTGATCAGCAACGATGCCGACAGCGGCAATACTGCCCAGGTGTTTTCGGGCTATGTTGAACCGCGCGTCATGCAGCGGTTCGGAAACTTTGCAGATTTTGAAGCGCGCTATCGCTTTGGCGCGGTCAGCGCCGACGGCCCCAATACCGGGTTGGCCGGCTTGCCCGAGGAATTCGGGCTTGGAACCGGCGATACGGTCGGTGCATTGCTGACGGATTCGGTTACGCAAAGTGGGCATCTGGTGCTTGCCAGCCCCGAAGACGCGACCAGCACGATTACCTGGGCGCTGAGTGGCAGTGCCACGCATGAAGATCTGGACCAGCTTGACCAGAAATATCGCAGTTACAGAGGCTTGCTTGACGTGGGTGTTCGCGTGACACGTTCGCTGCAGATTGTCGGCAGCGCCGGTTATGAAGATATCGAGAATACGCAGGACAGCATATTGTTCGGCATTGACGGCTTGCCGGTCCTCGACGCTGGTGGAAATCTCCAGATTGATCCTGCCATGCCGCGTCGTACGGCTTTTGCTATTGACGGTATGACGTGGGATGCGGGTTTTCGCTGGGCGCCATCGCGGCGTACGCTGCTTGAAGTGCGTGGCGGTCGGCGTTTCGGCGATACGGTTTTTAGCCTGAATATGGGGCATATGACACGCGGCGGAACGCAATTTACGGCTAACTGGCAAGAGACGTTGAACAGTTTCAGCCGATTGTTGACGCAATCGCTCAATGGTGTTCCGATCGCAGCACGTCAGATCAGCGGCGGCAGCCAGTTTGGTGTGCCGACCTGTGTCATCGGCGTCGATGCGAGCCAGCCATCGGGATGCGCATTCGGGCTGTCACAGGCGATTACGCCTGCGACTTTCAAGCTTAACCGTGGAACGTTCAGCGTCGGACACGAATATGATGCATGGTCATGGAACGTTGAGGCCTTTTATGACCAGAGGCGCTATCTTGACAGTCAGCAGTTGCAAACACCCGGTACGCCGCAATTGCCGCCATCCGGGTTGCTTGGCAAGGATCAGTCCTTTGGCTTGCGCAGTCGCGCAGATCTCAAGCTGAGCGAACGCGAAACGCTGGGTGCGAGTGCTTTTGCAGCGCGCAACAAGTTTGCGCTGACGACACCACGCAAGGATTATAACGTCCATGCGGGTTTGAGCTATCGTCGTAGCCTCAGCAAAAATCTGGCGGCAACAACGAGTGGATATCTCGGCCACACCTTCAGCGAGTTCGGGGGTGATTACACCAGCTTTACGGCTTCGGTTGGCCTGCAATATGTGTTTTAGGGCGGCATAATCGCCGCAAGAGGCAATAAATGTACACCGACTATTATAATCTTTCCGGGCGGCCGTTCCAGCTAACGCCGGATCCGCGTTTCTACGTCGATACGCAGACGCACCGGAAGGCGATGGCCTACCTCACTTATGGTCTTGGTCAGGGTGAGGGCTTCATCATCATCACAGGTGATGTCGGTGCGGGCAAGACGACGCTCGTTGGACGGTTGTTGCAGACGATAGACCGTTCGAAGCTGGTGGTCGCCAATATTGTGACTTCGCTTGTCGATGCTGATAATTTGTTGAAGATGATCGCCACGGGGCTTGGCATCAATGCTGAAAACCTTGACGTTGCGACGCTTTTGACGCGGATCGAGAATTTCCTGCGTGTGCAGCACCAACAGGGGCGGCGCGTATTGCTGATTGTCGACGAGGCGCAGAACCTGCCGATCGGCTCTCTTGAGCAGTTGCGGATGTTGTCGAATTTCAGCGCCGACGCTCAGCCGCTCAGCCAGACCATCTTGCTCGGCCAGCCGGAATTCCGCGAAAAACTGTCGAGTTCATCGGAGCTCGAGCAGCTTCGTCAGCGGGTGATTGCCTCGCATCATCTTGAACCGATGCGCCGCGATGAACTGCCGTCCTATGTTGAAAATCGTCTGGCGCTATGTGGCTGGACAGATGATCCGGCATTCACGGAATCGGCCTATGACGCATTGTTCGATTATTCAGGCGGCGTACCGCGCAAGCTGAATAATCTTTGTGCGCGTGTGCTGCTGTTCGGAGCGCTTGAGGAAAAGCACGAGATTGACGAAGCCACTGTGCGCGAGGTCGTCGACGACCTGCACAAGGACAATGCCCCGCGCGAGCGCGAAAAGGTCGTGCAGGCCTTACCAAATACCCCCGGCACAGCGCAGCCTGTTGCTGCTGTACAGCCAGCGGTAGCGGTGCCTGCCAATGTTACAACGATTGACAGCAACCTGATGCACCGCATTGAAAATCTTGAAAATTATGCGGAAAGCAATGACCGCAGCCTGCGTCAGGTGTTGCGGATTCTCTCCGACCTCGTCGAACAGAACGAGCTGGATCAAGGCCATTACGGCACCAGCCGAAGCGCATGACGGCAGCCGGGCAGAACGGCGCCATCTGCAACGCCATGTCTGTCGACGTGGAAGAGTTTTTCCAGGTGGGCGCGTTTGAAACGACAATCGACCGCAGCGATTGGCCGAACTGGCAAAGCCGTGTTGTCGAAACGACCGAGCGCGTGCTGGCGTTGTTTGCTGACAAAGGCATTTCCGCGACGTTTTTCACGCTTGGCTGGGTGGCCGAGCGCGAGCCTGAGCTGATCCGGAAGATTGTTGCGGGTGGACATGAAATTGCCAATCATGGCTATGCGCACGACCGCGTTCATGCGCTTGGACCCGAACTTTTTCGCGCCGTTATCCGCCGCGCACGCGGTCTAATCGAAGACGCGGCGGGACAGGCCGTCAAGGGCTATCGAGCGCCGAGTTTTTCGGTCGGCAAGGCGAGCGCCTGGGCGCTCGATATCCTGGCGGAGGAAGGCTATGCCTATAGCAGTTCTGTCGCGCCAATCCGCCACGACCATTATGGCTGGCCCGAAGCGCCGCGCTTTGTTCATCACCCCGTTGCCGGATCGGACATGCTGGAAATTCCGGTCACGACAGTTGAATATGCCGGGCGGCGTATGGCGTGCGGCGGCGGAGGCTTTTTCAGATTATTGCCCTATGCACTGTCGACCTGGGCGATTGACCGCGTCAACCGCGTCGATGGCGAGGCGAGCGTTTTCTATTTTCACCCCTGGGAGATCGATCCCGATCAGCCGGTCGTGCCGGGAGCGCCGATGCGTTCGCGGCTTCGGCATTATACCAACCTTGGCGTGATGGAAGCCAAACTCGGAAAATTGCTCGACCGCTATCGCTGGGACCGTATGGACCGCGTATTTCTTAATGAAAAGCAGGTACGACAGGCGGCATGAATGCAATGAATCCACCTATTGCCCCACGCGTTGTGACGGCGATCGACCTTGACGATGCGGCTGCATGCGCGGCCTTTGATGCCGAGGTTGCAAGTTATGCGAACGCCACACCGTTTCACAGAACGGCATGGGGGCAGGCGGTGCGCGATGCGCTCGGTCACAGGCCACATTATCTGACGACAGGTCATGACGGGGTTTTGCCGCTTATAGAAATCAGATCATCTTTATTCGGCAAAGCAATGATTTCAAATGGATTTGCCGTTCGTGGCGGTCCACTCTATCGCAGTGAGTCGGCGCTTGAGGCGCTCGATAAAATGGCATGGGTGCTTGCCCGGACGAACGGCATTGACGTGCTTGAATATCGGGGCGACGCGCGGGTTCATGACGACTGGGTGGCGAAGACGGAAACCTATGCAAATTTTGCCCGCGATCTTTCCGATAATAGTGACGATAATCTGAAAGCCATTCCACGCAAGCAGCGCGCGGAGGTGCGCAGATCGCTGACGCTTGGCCTTGATGTGCGGGTTGCAAGCGATGAACAGGCGCTACGCGATCATTTTGCCGTTTATGCGCAAAGCGTCCGCAATCTTGGCACACCGGTGTTCCCGGCCAAATTGTTTGCGGAAATCATCAGGCGCTATGGCGAGGATGCCGACATATTGACGGTTTATAAGGATAAGGAGCCGATCGCATCGGTGCTGTCGCTTTATGATGCCGATACGGTCTACCCTTATTATGGCGGCGGAACACCTGCGGCGCGGGCGCTACGGGGCAATGACCATATGTACTGGATGTTGATGGAGCATGCGGTCGCGCGCGGGAGACGGCGGTTTGATTTTGGCCGGTCGAAAACCGGAACAGGCGCGTTTTCGTTCAAAAAGAACTGGGGCTTTGAGCCGCAACCGCTGGTCTATGAATACAGGCTGGCAGACGGGGCCGAGATGCCCGATATCAACCCCAACAACCCCAAATATAAGATGATGACCGAGGTGTGGAGCCGCTTGCCGCTGTGGCTTGCCAATCGCCTTGGACCGCTTGTGGCAAGGTCGCTTGGGTGATCATGCCGAATATATTGTTTCTTGCTCACCGGATCCCGTATCCGCCCGATAAGGGTGACAAAATCCGTTCGTGGAATATTTTGCGTCACATTGCTGCGGGTGCAGACGTGCATCTTGGTGCGTTCGTCGATGATCCGGATGACATGCAGCACGCTGCGTTCCTGAAAACCGTTTGCAAGTCGGTAAAGTTGATCGGACTTGATAAATCGGACCGATTGAAGCGCGCGTGGAAAGGCTGGCGACAGAATATGCCGCTTTCGGTGGCGCTTTTTTCCGATCCTGTCATGAAACAGTGGGTCAGCAGCACCATCAAGGCAAACAAGATTGACCGGATTTTCGTGTTTTCAAGCCAGATGGCACCCTATGCGCTTGACCACACATCGCAGGAACGGCGCATCGTCATGGATTTTGTCGACATCGATTCCGACAAGTTCCGCCAATATGCCGCCGATGAAAAGGGCCTGAAATCGTGGCTCTATGCGCGCGAAGCCAAAACGCTTGCCGATTTTGAAAAGCAGGTCGCACGCCACGTCGATCTCAGCCTGTTTGTGTCGGACGCCGAAACCGCGATGTTCAAGAAACTTGCAGGGTCCTATGGGCATAGTGTCGATGCACTGCACAATGGCGTCGATCTTGAATATTTCAGCCCCGATGCGGCGCTTGAGCCGGTAAGCATGGCGGGCAGTCCAAAGCTGGTGTTCACCGGCGCGATGGATTACCGGCCCAATATTGATGCTGCCCAATGGTTTGTGAGCGATGTTCTGCCGCGTGTTCGCCAGCAACATCCGGGTGCGTGTTTCTATATCGTCGGTTCAAAGCCATCGCCCGATGTCATGAAACTGGAAGATATTGACGGCGTTACGGTGACAGGCCGTGTTCCTGACGTTCGTCCGTATCTTGCGGCAGCGGACGTTTCGGTTGCGCCCGTCCGCATTGCGCGCGGTGTCCAGAACAAGGTTCTGGAAGCGATGGCGATGGGAAAGGCTGTTGTTGCGACCGAGGCTGCGTTTTCAGGGATTGATGCCGTGCCGGGCAGGGATCTTCTGGTTGAAGATAGCGCGGAGGCCTTTGCCGCAGCGATTGACAGTTTGATCCATGATCCAAAGCGTGCCGACGCCTGTGGTGCGGCGGCGCGGCGACGCGTTGTCGAGGGGTATAGCTGGGCATCGCAATTATCAAAGCTTGATGGTTTTCTTGGGCTGGATATGGCGAAGGAGGATGCTGCGTGAGCATTGCGGCCGTATCTGCCGAGACGGGCAGTCGCGGATGGGGCAGGGCGCTTGCCGCCTGGAGCGTGCTTGTCGTCATTCTATTGGTGGTGCTGTCGCGTGACGCACTGCACATTTTTGATCTGTGGTGGAATACCGACACTTACAGCCATTGCATCCTGATTCCGGCCATCCTTGGCTGGCTGGTCTGGCAGCGTCGTGACGCGCTTGCGCAATTGACGCCAAAGCCGTTTCTTCCGGCGGCAGTTGTGCTGGTCATTGGTGGGCTTGGCTGGCTTGTCGGCGAACTGGCAGGTGCGGCGATTTTGCGTCATACGGCGCTTGTCGGCATGCTGATCGTCAGTGTGCCGCTGGTCTTTGGCATTGCGGTTGCGCGTGGGCTGACATTCGTTCTGTTCTACGCGCTGTTCATGATCCCTGCTGGCGACGAACTGGTGCCGATCCTGCAGCAGGTAACGGCGGATATTTGCATAAAACTGCTTGAATGGTCCGGGATTCCGGCCTTTATCGACGGTGTCTTTATCGCAATTCCAAATGGTAATTTCGAGGTGGCGGAGGCGTGTTCCGGGGTGCGCTTCCTGATCGCGATGACGGCGTTTGGCGTGCTGGTCGCGCATCTTTGCTACAAAAGCTGGTACCGCAGGATTGCCTTTGCGGCGTCGGCCATTGCGCTTTCGATCCTTGCCAATGGCTTCCGGGCGTTCGGGACCATCTATATCGCGCATCTGACGACGCCTGCCTTTGCCGCAGGGGTTGATCACATCATTTACGGCTGGATCTTTTTTGCGATTGTCATGCTGATTCTGGTGGCTGCGGGGTGGCGGTTTTTTGATCGCCCGCTCGACGATCCCTGGTTCGACCCAAAGGCGTTGCAGACAAAGGCGCCAAGTGCATCGGGTGTGAAGGGCTTTGCCATGGCGACCGCCATAGGCGTTGCGGCGAGCATCTATGCGCCGCTTTATGCAACATCCGTCCTCAATCGCGAAGCCGAGGCGGTGACGGTCGCTATTATACCACCCAATATAGCGGGATGGGAAAAAGTGGCACCCGAGGATGGCTGGAAGCCGCATTACAAGGGGGCGTCTGCCGAGGCGGTGGCCCGCTATGTTGATGCATCGGGTCGTCCGATTGACCTTTATATCGCGGTTTTCGACCGGCAGGATGAAGATCACGAGTTGATCGGGTTTCAGCAGGGACTCCTGCCCCCTGACTCTGACTGGTCGTGGGCGCGCAATGACCCGGCACCGCCACAAGGCCGCGCGCAGCAGATCAATCGCGGTCAAACGGTTCGCGAAGTCTGGCAATATTTTGAAGTCAACGACAAGCTGACGGGCAATGAATATACCGCCAAGATCGAAGCGTTGAAGGCGCGGCTGTTTGGGGGTCCAATGCGCGCGGCGACATTGGTCATCTCTGCACCGCGACAAGACGGGCTGGTCAGTGAACGGACGCATATAGAAGCGTTCAGCACGGCTCTTGGCCCGGTCGATGCAGCGATCGACCGCGCTATCGTGTTGGAGCAATAGCCATGTGCGGAATTGCAGGATTTTACGATCAGCGTGAACATCGCACGGTGCCTGAACCCGTTCTGCGCACAATGACCGACGTGTTGACCCATCGCGGTCCCGATGGCAGCGGTATCTATCGTGCACCGGGGATCGGGCTTGGCCACCGCAGACTGTCGATCATCGACCTTGAAGGTGGTGTGCAACCGATGGCGAGCGCCAATGGCAAAGTGCGCGTGACCTATAATGGTGAAATTTATAATTTCCGCGATGTCCGCAAAGAGCTTGAGGCGCTTGGCCACAGCTTTGTCAAAGACAGCGATACCGAAGTTATTATTGAAGCCTGGCGGGCATGGGGAGAGGCGTGCGTCGAGCGCTTTCGCGGCATGTTTGCCTTTGCGATCTGGGATGAAACGGCGCGATCCCTGTTCCTGGCGCGCGACCGGCTTGGCGTAAAGCCGCTTTTCTATGCCGAACTTGGCGATGGACGGGTGATTTTCGGGTCCGAGTTGAAAGCGTTGCTCGCCTTTCCCGGTCTGTCACGTGATATCGATCCGCAGGCGATCGAGGATTATTTTGCCTATGGCTATGTCCCGGACGACAAAAGCCTGCTGAAATCGGTGAAGAAGTTGCCCGCCGCGCATGTGTTGACGCTGCGCTGGGGGGAGAATAGCGGGCGACCCCGGCGTTATTGGGACATCAGCTTTGATGCCCGACACAAAGGCAGCGCCGCCGATCTTGCCGAGGAAATGGCGGGGCGTATCCGCGAGGCCGTCAAATCACGACTGGTGTCCGATGTTCCGGTCGGCGCGTTCCTGTCGGGTGGCGTTGATTCAAGTGCGGTCGTTGCGATGATGGCCGGGATCATCGATGACCCCGTCAACAGCTATTCCATCGGTTTTGACGAAGCCGCCTTTGACGAAAGCGCACATGCCGAAGAGATTGCGCGACGATATGCAACGAACCATCGCGCGCGAACGGTGACAGCCGACGATTTCGATCTGATCGATACGCTTGCCAAAGCCTTTGATGAACCCTTTGCCGACGCATCCGCGCTGCCGACCTATCGCGTCTGCGAGCTGGCGCGCGAGAACGTCAAGGTTTCGCTGTCGGGCGATGGCGCGGATGAGGCGATGGCGGGTTATCGCCGATACCGTCTGTTCATGAACGAAGAGCGCCTGCGTTCGGCGATTCCAGGTGGCGTGCGGTCGCGTTTGTTTGGCTCGCTTGGCCGTGCCTATCCAAAACTTGACTGGGCGCCGCGTATGTTCCGCGCGAAATCGACCTTTGAGGCGATGGCGATGGAAACGCCGGAAGCCTATTTTCATGCGGTCAGTGTGACATCCGATCATCAGCGCAGTGCGTTGTTCTCGGATAAATTAAAGGGCGAGCTTGGCGGCTATTGGGCCGGATCGCTTTACGTCAACACGATGCGCTCGGCGCCTGCAACAGATGCGCTCGGCCAAGCGCAATATGCCGATATCCAGCATTGGTTGCCGGGCGATATTCTGACCAAGGTTGATCGCACCAGCATGGCGGTCAGCCTCGAAGCGCGCGAGCCGCTGCTCGACCACGAGCTTGTCGGGTGGATGGCGGGGCTGCCGTCGGCGATGCGCCTGCATGGCGGCGAGGGAAAGTGGCTTATGAAAAAGGCGCTTGAGCCCTATTTGCCCGATGACATTCTCTACCGTCGCAAAATGGGATTCGTGGTACCGATAGAACGCTGGTTTCGTGGCGTGCTTGCCGACCGTATCGCGGCGATAGCGGAGAATTCCATTGTGGCTGGAAGCGGCTGGTTCAATATGGACTATTTCAAGCGCTGCGCCGCCAGGCACAAGGCGGGACGCGCTGATCACAGTCGGTTGCTGTGGCAAATGCTGATGCTGGAAAATTCGCTTAAAACAATTGAGGAAACGCCTGTTGCCGCGCTTGCGGCCTGATTATTGAACGGGGCGTTTGTGGGTTTCCTTGCTGGCAGCATCGGCAATCGCAGCGGTATGCGCGCGCACGATTTCGGCACTGCTTTCAGGCAATTGCACCTTGGCTATGGAATTGTTGGCTGATTCCGATTCTATGACCGTGCCGCCGTCCGCGCGCAGTTCATAATAGACAACAAAAACACATGTGCCGACAAGAACGAGAAGTCCGCCGAGCCAAAGCAGAATCGTATTGTGCGCCGTCACATGACGCGCAGACTGGTGCTGTGTTGCCATTTGCAACCCTTTCATGTCGGCACATGAAGGCGTTTCTGCCTGCACATCGGATACACACACACCCGATACCGACCCCAACATATCATTTCAGTTTATCGTTATTGGCGACTTTTTCGGAGGCAGGCATGCACAATCCATGCCACGAAATAATCTGCAATGTTTCAAATTCATTACGATCGGCGCGGTACTCATGTGCCTTTGCGCGCGTAGCGAAACGTAAAATATTCCGACGTTATACGTAGGCTGCGGCGACAAAATAAAGCCCGTCGGGCGGAGCGTTCAAACCGAGTGCGTTGCGATCCTTTGCATCAAGAGCGCGCCGCAGATCGTCCTCTGCCCAGCGACCTTCGCCTACCAGTTTAAGGCATCCAACCATTGATCGGACCTGGTGATGAAGAAAGGAGCGGGCGCTGGTTTCCACGATGACCCGGTCGCCATCGCGGCGAACGCTGATCTCGCTGAGTGTTTTGACGGGGCTTTGCGCCTGACACTGGGCCGCGCGAAAGGTTGTAAAGTCATGCTGACCGACAAGCGCCTGCGCCGCGCTGTTCATGGCATCGGCGTCGAGCATCGGCGCGACTTGCCAGGCTAGCCCAGCATCAAAGGTCAGTGGGGCACGGCGGTTGACGATAATGTAGCGATAGCTTCGGCTGATGGCGTCGAAGCGGGCGTGAAAATCCGGTGTGGCAAGCCGGGCGTCGAGAATTGCAACGGGCAAAGGCCGCAGCCGGGCATTCAGCGCTTCGGACAGGCGGAACGCGCTTAGCGGCTTTGCGATATCGACATGCGCGACCTGCGCGAGCGCATGCACGCCGGAATCAGTGCGTCCCGAACCATAGACAAGTGCGGTTTCGCCGGTGATTTCAAAAATCGCGGTCTCGATGGCTTGCTGGACGCTGGGTCCGTTATCCTGACGCTGCCAGCCCTGAAACGGGCGGCCGTCATATTCGATGGTGAGCTTGAACCGCTGCATCAGCCGAGCTTGCTGCCGGCTGGAATGGCAAGGCCGCGGAGCATTTCGACAGTCGCCATCGGGCGTTTGCCGGGGCGCTGGACCAGGGTTGGACGGATGGCGCCTGATCCACAGGCAATCGTGAAGGCGTCGTCGAGGGTCGTGCCCGGCGTGCCGCTGCTTGCCGCAATGATATCAGCAGAAAGAATGCGGATGCGGTCCTCGCCAAGCAGGCAATAGGCGCCGGGGGCAGGGCTGAACGCTCGTATTGTGCGTTCGACGTCTTTGGCCGCTTTGGAAAAATCGAGCGCGGCTTCGGCCTTGTCGATCTTGTGGGCGTAGGTGACCCCGGTTGTGGCTTGTGGTGTTGGCGATATCTGCTCGAATCCGGCGAGGGTTTCCACACAAAGCTGCGCGCCCATGTCGGCAAGTTCGGCGGTCAGCGCGCCTGCGGTCTTGGCGTCGATTGCAGTGCGTGCCGTCAACAGCACCGGCCCGGTATCAAGCCCGCGTTCCATCTGCATCGTCATGACGCCGGTTTCCGCGTCGCCAGCAAGGATCGCCCGCTGAATCGGCGCAGCGCCACGCCAGCGTGGCAGCAGCGAGGCATGGATGTTGATGCAGCCGTGCCTTGGCGCATCCAATATCGCTTGCGGCAGGATCAAGCCGTAGGCGACGACGACCGCGATGTCGGGGGCGAGCGCCGCAAAGGCCGCGCGCTCCGTCTCGTCCTTGAAATTGACCGGCGTGCGGACCGCTATGCCAAGCTTTTCCGCCGCGTCGTGGACGGGCGTCAATGTCAGCTTCTTGCCACGCTTTGCCGGGCGCGGCGGCTGTGTATAGACCGCGACCACCTCGTGTCCGGCAGCAATCAGCGCATGCAGCGCGGGCACGGAAAATTCCGGCGTTCCCATGAAGACAATTCGCATGCGGCAAGCGCTACAAGGGCAGGGCGGGACTTGCAAGCACAGGCCGCACATCGCATAGGATAGAGCCATGTCATCACCTGAAATCGAAGCGCTGACACAGGCGCTCGCCCGGCTGCCGGGCCTTGGTCCGCGATCGGCGCGCCGTGTGCTGCTATACCTGCTGAAACGTCGTGAAGCGGCGCTGAAACCACTGGTTGCCGCGCTTCAGGCTGTCGATGCACATATGGAGACCTGTGGCGTGTGCGGTAATGTCGATACGCGCAACCCCTGCGCCATCTGCACCGACGAACGGCGCGATGCGAAGCTGTTGTGTGTTGTCGAAGATGTCGCCGATCTTTGGGCGATGGACCGCTCGCGACTGTTTCCAGGGCGTTATCATGTGCTTGGCGGCAGATTGTCGGCGCTTGAAGGCATTGGTCCAGAAGATCTCAGCATTGATGCGCTGCTGCGGCGCGTTGAGGCGGGCGGGATCAGTGAAGTCGTGTTGGCGATGAATGCGACGATGGAAGGCGCATCGACCATGCATTATCTGGCCGAGCGCCTCGCCGGGAAGACCGTGACCATATCGCAACTGGCGCACGGTGTGCCGGTTGGCGGAGAGCTTGACTATCTTGACGAAGGCACGATCGCACAGGCGCTGCGCGCGCGGCGTCCGGTCTGATGACGGACTTGACCTTGAGCGCGGCAATTCCTAGCTAACATTTATGGCTATATTACCGATCATCGAAGCGCCGGACCCGCTGCTGCGCAAAATTTCCGATCCCGTGGAAAACGTGGACGATGACCTGCGTCGCCTGATGGATGACATGCTTGAAACCATGTATGAAGCGTCTGGCATCGGTCTTGCCGCAGTGCAGGTTGGCGTGCCGAAACGCGTGTTGGTGATTGACTTGCAAGAGCTTGCAGAGGGCGCTGAAAACACACCGGAAAATCGCTTGCGAAAGCCGATGTATTTCGTCAATCCCGAGATCCTCTGGGAGTCAGACGAAATGGCCTTTTACAATGAAGGCTGTCTGTCGGTGCCTGAACAATATGCCGATGTTGAACGTCCGGCGCGGGTGCGTGCCAAATGGCTCGATTATGATGGCAAGCCGCAAGAAGGCGAGATTGATGGCATGCTGGCCACATGCCTGCAGCACGAAATGGATCATCTCCAGGGCATATTATTTATCGACCATCTTTCGAAGCTGAAGCGGGACATGGCGATAAAAAAACTTGTCAAAATGCGTAAGTCCGCAGCCGCATAGACATTTGTCTTCAGAAATTGCGACGTTGTGCGCGCCATTCGTCGGCGCTTTGACCCCACGCATCGACACGAAATTCGTGGAACGGGTCGGGCAATTGGGTTGGCCCGCGATTAACCGCGCCAAGCCGCTTTGCAACGACGATGGAGCCGGTATTTTCCGGATTGATGGTGTGGATGATATCCGTCCAGCCGAGCGTTTCGACGGCAAAATCCATCGCAGCGATCGCCATTTCGGTCGCATAGCCTTTGCCTTCATGGCTTTTCATGACGCCCCAGCCGATTTCCGTGCCAGGCCAGCCTTCGGGGCACCATGGCCCGCCACGCCCGACCCAGAGTCCGGTTGCCCGTTCGATCATCGAGAACATGCCATGGCCATAGAGGTGCCAGCCACCAACAATTGACGTCATTTCCCGCCACGCCATGTTGCGCGATTTGGGACCCCCCAGAAATTTCATCGTTTGAGGATTTGCAGTAAATTCGACCCAACGCTCGAAATCCTTGGCAAGCGGCGGACGCAATATCAGCCGTTCGGTCACGATTTCGAGCATGTGCAAATCAGTCATGATCGTGAAGCTATCGCAAAGGTCAGCATTTTCAATCAACGAAATGAGATGTTTGACGGCTTTCCCCAATAAGCGCAGTGTAATCACTGCGACATGAAGGGGAGGTGACGATGAATATATCATGGGTTCGAGTCGTTTTCTGGCTGACACTTGCCTCAGTGGCGCTAGCGATTCTTGCCGGACCGCTCACCCGCTTCGGAATCATCGACTTTGGTCTGGGGATAAGGCTGTTTGGTTTTGCGTCACTGGCGGCAGGTGCCGGTGCAGTGCTGAGCCTGATCGCGGTGATTGTGCTTGCCCGACAAAAACGTCCGGGCGCCAAGTGGGTCATTGGGAGTTTTTTGCTCGGCACGGTGACAGCGGGCTTTATGCTGATGCTGCTCGACACGGCAAAGTCGGTGCCGCCGATCCACGATATTTCAACCGATACGCTGAACCCGCCGGAATTCGTCGATGTGTTGCCGCTCCGCGCGGATGCGCTCAATCCTCCGGATTATGCAGGAGCAGAGGTCGCCGCGCAGCAAAAGGCGGCCTATCCGGGGATCAGGACGCTGGTGCTGACGAAAGCGCCGGGCAATGTTTATGATGCGGCAATCGACGCGGCCCATACACTCGGCTGGGAAATCGTTGGCAGTGACCCGGCGACAGGGCGGATCGAAGCCACGGACACGACGGCATGGTTTGGTTTCAAAGATGACGTCGTCATCAGAATTGCGGCAACCGATAGCGGGACTGCGGTCGATGTGCGGTCAAAATCGCGCGTCGGTATGAGCGATATTGGCGCAAACGCGGCGCGGATCGAAAAATTTCTCTCGCTGATCAGCTATTGAGCAGTGCGGCAATATCAGTCGCGATATCCTCGGGACTGCGTAGTGTCGCAGGATCTTCGCCGGGAAAGGCTTTGGCGCGCATGGCGGTCGCTGTGCCGCCTGGATTATAGACGTGCACCTTGATTTTGCTGATCGCGGCAACTTCCTGGCCGTAAATCTCGACAAGATTGGCGAGCGCGGCCTTGCTGGCAGCATATGGTCCCCAATAGGCGCGGGGATTGTTTGCAACGCTACTTGTCAGCGCAACGACATGAGCATCGTCGCTGGACTTTAATAGCGGATCGAAAGCGCGGATCAGCCGGTAATTCGCAGTGACGTTGATCGCGAAGATCTTGTCAAAGTCCTTTGGCTCGACATGGGCGAGCGGCATCAGGTCGCCAAGTGTGGCAGCGTTGAGGACAAGCACATCGAGTTTGCCCCAACGATTGGCGACGGCTTGCGCCAGCCGATCGACGGCATCGCCGTCG
>JBFKAE010000038.1:0-23144 GCA_041621755.1 Sphingomonadaceae bacterium
CCATTTGCCGACCAATATCGTGGTTTCGTGCCAGAATCAGCGCAGCCAGCACAAAAACCGCGCCGAAGCCATGAAGCAGCTGAAAGCCCGGCTATACGAAGCCGAATTGCAGCGCCGCGAGGAAGAGGCGAATGCCACCAATGCATCAAAAAGCGACATTGGCTGGGGGCACCAGATCCGCAGCTATGTGCTGCAGCCCTATCAGCAGGTGAAGGACCTGCGCACGGGGATCGTCAGCACCAGCCCCGATGATGTGCTTGATGGTGCGCTCGACCCGTTCATGGCGGCCGCGCTGTCGCAGCGCGTGAGCGGCGAGACGGTCGATGTCGAGGATGACGAAGTTTAGCGCCGCGTAAGAGCTTGATAACCAGTCCCTGATACCTTTCGCGCGTGGGGGGGCGTGCTAGAGGGGGATGTACGGTGTCGACTTTGGTGAAATATTGTTTGGGGATCATCGTTATAGCGTTCGTCGTCGCACAGCTCGCGGACAAAAGTACGAATGTTTCCGGTGAATCCGCCGCGACCAGCGGCCAGAGCGCCAATATTGTGGTGCAAAGCAGTCATATTGGCAGCGGCGGCGGTGTTTTGATGCGCGCGCCCGACGGGCATTTTTATGCAAATGCGCGCGTTAACGGCGTCGAAACGCGCTTTCTGGTCGATACTGGCGCGTCAATGGTTGCGCTTAGCCCCGCCGATGCGCGTAACGCGGGTATCCATGTCGGCAAGGATGATTTTAAAGCCACGGTGGCGACGGCGAGCGGTCATGCGCGCGTCGCAGGTGTCATGATCGACGATATCGCATTTGGCGACCGCTATGAAAGCGATGTCCCGGCCGCGATCATCCAGAATTATCGTGGGGTTTCGCTGCTCGGTCAAAGCTACCTGTCGCGCTTTTCAAGCGTCAGCATCGAAAACGACAGAATGACGCTGAATTAATCGTGGTTTTTGAGTTCATCGCCGGTCAGGCGCGCAATGTGGAGCACATTGGTTGATCCGGGCGTGCCAAAGGGAACGCCAGCCATGATGATGATGCGTTCGCCGCCTATGCCAACGCCTGCGCGCAGCGCCATGCGTTTTGCCTTGTCGACCATCTCTTCAAAATTCCTGACATCGCGCGTGTGAACGGCGTGAACACCCCAAAGCAGGCCGATGCGGCGCGCCGTGGCAAGTTTTGGCGTCAGCACCAGCAAGGGCACGTCGATACGTTCGCGGCTGGCGCGGCGCGCGGTTGAACCCGATGTTGTAAAGCAGCAGACGGCTTTTGCCGCGATCGTGCCGACAATCTGGCTCGCCGCGGCAGAAAGCGCGTCAGCGGTTGTCGGTTCAAGCTCGGTTTCCATGAAGTGAACGCGTTTGGCGTGATCGGGATCAGCCTCGACCGCACGCGCGATCGAGTCCATCATTTTGACCGATTCAAGCGGGAAGGCCCCGGCCGCCGATTCCGCCGACAGCATGACAGCGTCGGCACCGTCATAGACGGCGTTCGCTACATCGCTGACCTCGGCGCGCGTTGGGGTTGGTGCCGAAATCATGGATTCCAGCATCTGGGTCGCAACAACGACCAGCTTTCCGCTGCGCCGCGCGGCCTGAACAATACGCTTCTGCGCCATCGGCACGGCTTCGGGCGGCAATTCGACGCCCAGATCGCCGCGCGCAACCATGACCGCGTCGGCAAGGTCGAGAATTTCCGGGAGGCGATCGAGCGCCTTTGGCTTTTCAATCTTGGCGAGCAGCGCCGCGCGACCTGCGATCAGCGTACGGGCTTCGGCCACGTCTTCGGGGCGTTGCACGAAGCTGAGCGCGATCCAGTCGACCTGCTTGTCGAGCGCGAAATCAAGGTCGCGACGATCCTTGGCGGTCAGCGCCGCCATCGGCACGACGGCGTCGGGAACGTTCAGCCCCTTATTGTTCGAAAGGGTTCCGGCGACCATGACTTCGGTTTCGATCACCGCATCGCTGACCGAGAGGATCTTCAGCGCGACCTTGCCATCGTCGAGAAGCAGGCGCTGCCCCGGTGCGACCGCCGTAAATATTTCCGGATGCGGCAGTGCGACGCGCTCTGCCGTGCCCGGTGTCGTGTCATGATCAAGGTTGAAGCGTGCGCCCACTTTGAGATCGACAGATTTTGGCCCAAATTTGCCGATGCGAATTTTAGGCCCCTGCAGATCGGCAAGGATCGTCATCGGGCGACCGAGTTTCTTTTCCAATGAGCGGATATGGCTGATAACCTTGGCGTGATCCTCGTGCGCGCCGTGACTCATGTTGATGCGAAACGCGTCTGCGCCTGCCAGATAAAGCGCGCGGATCTGGTCAATGCTGCTTGAAGCTGGGCCGAGTGTGGCCAATATGCGGACTTTGCGGTGGCGAGGTTCGATCTGCATGAGGACGGGTTTGCTTCATTTCTTCAAGGTGTGATTACCAACGTGTATCCCTATAGTTTTACCAGATGTGTTCAAGAGGAGAGGATGTTCGATGAGCGATATTGATGCAGCGCTTCAGACTGAGATGGAAGCGGCGGCGTTTCGTCGATTGGTGATGCACTTGCGGCACCGCACCGACGTGCAGAATGTCGACCTGATGGGCGTCGGCGGATTTTGTCGCAATTGCCTTGGTGACTGGCTGAAGGATGCTGGCGCCGAACGGGGTGTCGACCTGTCGAAGGACGAGGCCCGTGCGCTTGTTTACGGTATGAGTCCGACGGCGTGGAAAGAGCGTTACCAGACGCCTGCAAGCGAAGAGCAATTGCGCGCGATGGATGAAAGTGTTGCGAAGAACGCGCACTGAGCCTTGCCGCCTTGCGCAATCGGAGGTCGCCACTTAGGACCGTCGCGAAACGTCCACCCATGATTCGAGGTAAAGCATGTCCGATAGCGTTGTCGCGGTTGATCAGTTGAGGCTCTTTATCGAGCGTATTGAACGGCTCGAGGAAGAAAAAAAGGGCATCGCCGACGACATCAAGGACGTCTATGCCGAAGCCAAGAGCACGGGTTTCGACCCCAAGACCATGCGCGCCGTCGTGCGGCTGCGGAAAATGAACCGCGACGACCGTCAGGAAATGGAAGCGCTGCTCGACACCTACAAAGCTGCACTCGGGCTTGCCGATTAATTGCCTCGGACGCACCACCTGTCCCGATTTGGGACAGGTGAAAGTGCCACCTGTTCGGATATGGGGCAGTGTGTTCGTACGGAAATAAGTCCTGTTAAAGAAAATCAACAGGTTGGAAAACTGGCACGGCAGTTGCTTGGTACGTAATCAGCCGCCGGTGCCACGGCCCCGGTAACGGCGGCAACCCAAACGATCCTTTGGGCAGGTCATTGACCCCCGATCGGCCTAAAGGATCAGACCCAAAGTATAGCGGCGATACCACGGCCCCGGTATCGCCGCTTTGCTTTATGGGCTTGGCGCAGAATCAGACAGGCGATACTGTTGCGCGCATGACCATATCCCTTACTGTCAACAGCGCCCGCTATACTCTCGATGTTTCGGCCGATCGCCTGCTTGTCGATGTGCTGCGCGATCATCTTCACATGACCGGAACACATATTGGTTGCGACACCAGTCAGTGCGGCGCGTGCAATGTGCTGATTGACGGCAAGGCGGTAAAAAGCTGTACGGTGCTTGCCGGGCAGGCGGACGGCGCGGATATCACGACGATCGAAGGCTTGGCGAAAGAGGGCACGCTGCATCCGATGCAGGCGGCGTTCAAGGACGCGCATGGGTTGCAATGCGGTTTTTGTACGCCCGGCATGGTGATCGCGGGGATCGCAATCGCGCGTCGTCATGGGCATGATGTCGATGAAAAGACCATCGCACACGATCTTGAAGGCAATCTCTGTCGTTGCACGGGGTACAAGAACATCGTCAAGGCCATCAAAGCCGGTGCGGCGGCAGGCGGCGGGCAATGAGCAGTTTTTACCGCCCCGAAACCATCATTGATGCGACCGGTTTTGCAAAGTCCGGTGGCGATGCGGCCTATCTTGCCGGTGGTCACACGCTGATCCCGGCGATGAAATCACGGCTGCGCGATCCCGATGCGCTGATCGACCTGTCGGGGATTGACGGGCTTGATACAATTTTTCGTGATGGAGACCGGCTCTGGATCGGCGCGATGACGCGGCATGTGGACGTACAGGAGAATGAAACAGCAAGGGACGCGATTCCGGCTTTGTCGTCTCTTGCCGGATTGATCGGCGATCCCCAGGTCCGCAACCGGGGGACGCTTGGCGGCAGTGTCGCGAATAATGACCCGGCCGCCGACTATCCCGCGGCCGTTCTCGCGCTTGATGCGGTGATTGAAACCGACCATCGCCAGCATGATGCCGATGATTTTTTTGAAGGCATGTTCGCGACAGCGCTTGACGAGGGCGAGCTTATCACCCGCATTGGCTTTCGCGTGCCGCAGGCGGCGGCCTATGCAAAATTTGCACACCCGGCATCGCGTTATGCATTGGTTGGCGTTTTCGTCGCCAAATATGCAGAGGGTTATCGCGTCGCCGTAACGGGCGCTGCTGCCGGCGTGTTCCGTTGGACGGACGCCGAAGCTGCGTTGAATTCCGGTGGCAGTGTTGAAGGGCTTCGGCTCGACAGCGAGGATCTCAACACCGATATTCATGCAAGTGCTGAATATCGCGCACATCTTGCGACTGTCATGCTGCGCCGGGCGATGGGAGACATGAAATGATCTTGAGCACAACACCGACCATCGAAGGGCGCCCCGTCCGGGAGTATCACGGCGTTGTCGCCGGTGAGGCAATCCTTGGTGCGAATATTTTTCGCGACCTGTTCGCAGGCATTCGCGACATCGTCGGCGGCCGGTCGGGGAGTTATGAGCGTGTGCTGCGCGATGGACGGGAACAGGCGCTTGATGAACTTGCGGCTGAGGCAAAAAGGCTTGGCGGCAATGCGGTCGTCGGCATTGATCTTGACTATGAAGTGTTGGGCAAGACGGGGTCGATGCTGATGGTCAGTGCAAGCGGAACGGCCGTGACGATTTAAGCGGGCGTTGCAAGTCGGGGCCTGCCTCGCGTAAGACCACGCCCAGTTTCAAACCAGATACAAGAGTCTCATGGCAGGTCATTCCAAATTCAAGAACATCATGCACCGCAAGGGCGCGCAGGATAAAAAGCGTTCGGCGATGTTTTCCAAGCTCAGCCGCGAGATAACGGTCGCGGCGAAGATGGGCGCGCCCGACGTCGAAATGAACCCGCGCCTGCGGCTTGCCGTGCAATTGGCCAAAGCCCAATCGATGCCCAAGGACAATATCGAACGCGCCATTGCCAAGGCGACCGAGGTTGGCGGCGAAGATTGGGAAGAAATGCGTTACGAGGGCTTTGGCCCGGGCGGTGTTGCGCTGATCGTCGAGGCGCTGACCGACAATCGCAATCGCACGGCAACCGATGTGCGTACGATTTTTTCCAAAAATGGCGGCAATCTTGGCGGGTCAGGGTCGGTCAGCCACGGGTTCGAGCGTGTCGGCCTGATCGAATATCCGGCAAGTGCAGGCAGCGCCGACAAGATTTTCGAAGCCGCGCTTGAAGCGGGCGCTGTCGACGTCGAATCCGATGCCGATGGCCACCAGATCTATACTGAAGGCGATGCACTTCACGAGGTCGCAAAGGCGCTTGAAGCGGTTCTTGGCGAACCTGACGGCGCAAAATTGCACTGGAAGCCGCTCGACACGGTGACCGTTGACGAGGCGACGGCGGCAACGCTGCTCAAGCTTCTCGACGCGCTTGACGACAATGATGACGTGCAGATCGTTTCGGGCAATTATGACGTGCCCGACGAAATTATGGAGAAACTCGGCTGATCATTCTTGGCCTTGATCCGGGGCTGAACGCCACTGGCTGGGGCGCGATCACCGCGACGGGCAATCGTATTTCGCATGTCGGCAATGGCACGATCCGCATAGCGGCAAATCAGCCGCTGTCGGCACGTCTTGGTCAGCTCTTTGTAGCGGTGAAGGCGGTTGCAATGGATATTGGAGCGGGCAGCGCGGCGTCCGAGGAGGTTTTCGTCAACAAGAACCCGCAATCGACGCTGAAACTTGGCCAGGCGCGCGGGGCGGTGCTCGTGGCACTTGCGGACTGCGGCCTTGATGTCGGCGAATATGCCGCGCGGCTTGTCAAAAAAGCGCTGGTTGGCAACGGCAATGCGGAAAAAACACAGGTGCGCGCGATGGTGGAACGGCTGTTGCCGGGGGTGAAGATCGCCAGCGCCGACGCTGCCGATGCGCTTGCCGTTGCGATTACCCATGCACATCATATCGCCAGCGCGCGCAATCTGGCGGCGGCACAATGATCGCGAAGCTGCGCGGCCTGCTCGATAGCGTCAGTGCGGATCATGCCGTGATCGACGTCAATGGCGTGGGCTATCTGGTGGCGGCCTCGACGCGCACCTTGTCAAACCTCGGCGGTACGGGCAGCGAAGTTACGCTCTTCATCGAAACCCATGTCCGCGAGGACGCAATCCAGTTGTTCGGCTTTCTTGGCACAACCGAACGCGACTGGTTCCGTCTGTTGCAAAGCGTGCAGGGCGTCGGCGCGCGTGTGGCGCTGGCGATATTGTCGGTGCTGACGTCCGATGAACTGCACAGCGCGCTTGCCAATCAGGACAAGGCAATGGTGGCACGCGCATCGGGCGTTGGGCCAAAGCTTGCCGCGCGCATCGTCAACGAACTGAAGGACAAGGCGGGGGGTATTGCCGGCGTGATGATCCCGGTCGGTGGCTCGACCGCACTGCCGCAATCAAACCTTGCCGCCGACGCACTCTCGGCGCTCGCCAATCTTGGCTATAAACCGGCAGAAGCCAACAGGGTCGTCGCAGCAGCGATTGAAGAGGCCGGAGACGATGCCGACGTCAGCACGGTGGTGCGTCTCGCGCTGAAAAAGGCGGCGCGTTGAAATCGTACAGGTTTCGATCAGGTCGGGATGATCAGGGTTAAGTGCGGGTATTTCCCCCATCGTCATCCTCGGCTTGACCGAGGATCCATTAGTGGGTGCCGCTTTGGAGATTTGCGAGCACCTTGCGCGGTGCGGGCGCAACTGGATTCCCGCCTGCGCGAGAATGACAGGCAAGTTAAGTGAGATGTGAACTGAAATGGCGGCATCTGCTCAGTGACGATTCCCTTTATGGAAATCATCCGTTAGAAGGCTGGTGATGGAAGAACCCGACCGCATTGTTTCCGGTGATCGCAGGATCGAGGACGTTGACGCCGCGCTGCGGCCACAGCGGCTGGAGGAATTTGTCGGACAGCGGGCGGCGCGTGAGAATCTGCGCGTGTTTATCGAAGCTGCAAAGGGGCGCGGCGAACCGCTCGACCATGTGCTGTTTTTCGGGCCGCCGGGGTTGGGCAAGACGACGCTGGCGCAAATCATCGCGCGCGAGCTTGGCGTCGGGTTCCGCGCGACATCGGGGCCGGTGATTGCAAAATCGGGCGATCTCGCGGCGTTGCTCACCAACCTTGAACCCAATGACGTGCTGTTCATTGACGAGATTCACCGGCTCAATCCGGCGGTCGAGGAAATATTATACCCGGCGATGGAGGACCGCGCGCTTGACCTGATGATCGGCGAGGGGCCGTCGGCGCGCTCGGTCAGGATCGACCTGCCGCCCTTTACGCTTGTGGGTGCGACGACGCGATCCGGGCTGATCACAACGCCGCTACGCGACCGCTTCGGGATTCCCGTGCGATTGAACTTTTATACGACAGACGAACTTGAACGGGTGGTGAGCCGGGCGGCGGGGCTGCTCAATATGCAGCTGGAAAGCGATGGTGCGCGCGAGATCGCGGGACGCGCACGCGGTACGCCGCGCATAGCCGGGCGTCTGTTGCGCCGGGTGCGCGATTTTGCCCATGTCGCAGGCGCGGACAGCATTACCGCAGAGGTCGCGGACAAGGCGCTGACCCGGCTAGAGGTTGATGCGCTTGGCCTTGATGCGATGGACCGGCGCTATCTGACCATGATCGCCGACCTGTTCATGGGCGGGCCGGTCGGCGTTGAAACGATGGCCGCAGGCTTGTCTGAGCCGCGCGATACCATCGAAGAGGTCATCGAACCGTTTTTGATCCAGCTTGGCCTTCTGGCGCGGACGGCGCGCGGGCGTGTGTTGAATGGCAAGGCGTGGAGCCATCTTGGTCTGACCCCGCCACCGGGAAGCGCCGATTTGCTACCACTGGAAGGCAAGTGAATCCGCAAGACGGAAACATAGTTAACGGTGTTCACATGTTCGCCGTGCGTGTATATTTTGAAGACACAGACCTTTCGGGCATCGTCTATCATGCAAATTATCTTCGCTATATGGAGCGGGCGCGTTCGGACATGCTGAGGCTTGCCGGAATCGATCAGCGCATGGCCATCGAATCGGGCGAAGGGGCCTATGCCGTCGCGGACGTGTCGATCAAATATGTCCGTCCGGCGAAGCTTGACGACGCGCTTTTGGTTGAAAGTCGGCTCAAGCGTTTGCGCGCGGCAGCGTGTGAAATCGAACAATTCATCTTCCGTTCAGGGGAACTCATCACATCGGCACTTGTTACTGCGGTGTTGATCGGGCCTGAAGGACGACCAAGGCGTCAACCAAAGGCATGGCGCGACACATTTGAACGTTTGATGAGTGCGGGAAAGACGAGCGGGGACAGGAATGGAAACTGATATTGCAGCGGTAGGGTTGGCAACAGCGGTCGACATGTCGCCGCTCGCCTTGTTCTTGCAGGCCGATATTGTGGTGAAGGCCGTGATGATCGGGCTGTTGTTCGCCAGCATTTGGTCGTGGGCGATCATCATCGAGCGCGCACGGCGTTTGAAAGTGATCGGCAAGCAGACAAGCGCGTTTGAAAATCGCTTCTGGAAAGCCAATAGCCTGGATGATCTCAAGGACATTCGCGGCAAGCTTGAACACCCGGCAACGAAGGTCTTCAGCGCCGCGATGAGCGAATGGCGGCGATCAACAACCGGCGGTCGTATCGACCGGGTCGGGCTTCGTACACGCCTGACCAGCGTCATGGGCGTTGCCATCGCGCGCGAGATTGACGAGCTGTCGGACCGGCTGAATGTGCTCGCCACGATTGGCTCGGTATCGCCCTTTGTTGGTCTGTTTGGAACGGTATGGGGCATCATGCGCAGCTTCACGTCGATTGCAGCGTCGCAGAACACCTCGCTCGCCGTGGTCGCGCCGGGCATTGCCGAAGCGTTGTTTGCAACGGCAATGGGCCTGTTCGCGGCGATACCGGCGGTCATCGGCTATAACCGGCTGCTTTATGGCATCGGACGACTGGAAGGCCGTCTCCACAATTTTTCCGAAGAGTTTCAGGGCGAACTCAGCCGTGAACTCGAAACCATGGGGCCACAGGCTTAAGATATGGCAATGGGTGTCTCTGGCGGGGGCCGCGGCAGGCACAAGCCGCCGATGAGCGAAATCAACGTGACGCCGCTTGTCGACGTCATGCTGGTGCTGCTGATCATCTTCATGATTACCGCGCCGCTCTTGGTGGCAGGGGTGCCGGTTGATTTGCCCGACAGCCGCGCCGCCGCGCTTAATCAGGACAATACGCCGATCCAGCTTTCCATGACATCGGACGGCGAAGTCTTCATCGACGAGCAGTCGATCGGCACGGACAGTCTGGCGGAAAAACTGGCAGCGATCCGCGACGCCCGGGTTACGGGGGCAGGCGATGCCGAGCCGCGTATCTATGTGCGGGCGGACAAGTCGCTGGATTACGGACGGGTCATGCAGGTTGTCGGCGAAGTCAATGCGGCGGGGTTTCGCAAGGTGGCGCTGGTCAGTGAGGCCAGCGGCGAACGCAAATGACCGAAACCCGCGCTCTTGCAGTTGCAGGGACGGCGCATGTCGCGCTGGTTCTGGTGCTGTCGCTGACGTGGAGTCTGACGGCAAAGGATTTGCCGCCGATTGTTGAACCTATCCCGGTTGATTTTGTCGACATATCCGATGTGCCAAAGGTGACGGCAAAGCCCAAGCCATCGATTGCCGCTGCGCCGCGCGAACAGGTGGAGCCTGCGCCAACCGAGGTTGAACCCGAAAAGGCCGAAGAGCTTCCGCCCGAGGAGATCGCGCCCAAGGATGCAACGCCGCCGCCTGAACCAAAGCCGGTCGAAAAGCCCAAACCCAAGCCAAAGCCGAAACCGGCGCAGGAATTGTCGAACCTTGTCGACAAGGCGCTCGCCGAAGCGCCGCGCAAAACCAAGCCGGTCGATTTTGCCAAATCCATCGAACAGGCGATCCCTGCAAGCGCCAAGCTTGATGCGCGCGCCGCAGCGACGCTGGCGCAGGCCATTCGCGATCGTATCTACAAATGCTGGGATCCGAATGCAGGTGGCCCCGATGCGCGCAGCATCAAGACGCTGTTGCGTGTGCGTGTGGCGCGCGATGGCGCCATCATCGGACGGCCCGAACTTGTCGGTCAGTCCGGGATTACGCCGTCAAACGCTGCTTATGGCCGGGTGGCGCGCGACGCCGCGATTCGCGCGGTCATGAACCCGGCATGCTCACTGGCAGGATTGCCGCCCGAGCTTTATGAAGGCTGGAAAGAGTTCGAGTTGAACTTCGATCCGAGCGAAATGTTGTAAGGAACCGTCATATGAAGCGTCCCCTCTCTGTGCTGCTCGCATTTTTTGCTGCATTGATCATGACAACGCCTGCCGCCGCCGTGCTGCGCGTTGATATTAATGCCGGGATTTCAAAGCCGATGCCAATCGTCGTTCCGGCATTCACGACGCCGACGGTTGCCAGCACGCCAGCGGGCGATACGGCGACGCTGGGACGTCAGGTGGCCGATGTCATTTCCAACGACCTTGAAGGGTCGGGATTGTTCAAGCCAATCAATCCCAAGGCGTTTACGACGACGGTGACATATATGGATGTCACCGCGCCCAAATTCCCTTCGTGGCGGACGCTGGCGGCGCAGGCGCTGGTCACCGGGTTCGTGCAGGTGAATGCGGATGGGTCGATCACCGTCGGTTGCTATGTCTATGATGTGTTTTCCGAAGAGATTCTGGCGCGCGAGGGGTTTTCGACGCAGCCCGCATATTGGCGGCGCGCTGCGCATAAATGCGCCGATGCGGTCTATTCACGGCTGACCGGCGAAGGCGGTTATTTCGACAGCCGCGTTGTCTATGTTTCGGAAACCGGCAGTCAGACCAAACGCATCAAGCGGCTTGCGATCATGGACCAGGACGGGGCCAATCACCGCTTTTTGACGAATGGGCAGAACCTCGTGCTGACGCCGCGCTTTTCGCCGACGCAACAGACGATTACCTATATGTCGTTCGCAGGGAACCGCCCGCGCGTCTATATTTACGACATTGGCAGCGGTACGCAGCGTCTGGTCGGGGATTTTCCGGGCATGAGCTTTGCGCCGCGTTTTTCACCCGATGGCCGGACGCTGGTCTTTTCGATGGCGCAGGGCGGCAATACCGACATCTATAAGATGAGCATCAGCGGCGGTCGTCCGCAGCGACTGACAAGTGCGCCGGGCATCGATACCGCGCCAAGCTTTTCGCCCGATGGCAGCAAGATTACCTTTGAATCGGATCGCGGCGGAAGCCAGCAAATCTATGTTATGAACGCCGATGGTTCCAACCAGCGGCGGATCAGTTTTGGCGAGGGCAGACACGGTACACCGGTGTGGAGTCCGCGCGGTGATCTGATCGCCTATACGCAGATTGGCGGCGGGAAGTTCAGCATCGGCGTGATGCGGCCCGATGGATCGGGACAGCGGCTATTGACCGACAGTTGGGCCGATGAAGGTCCAACATGGTCGCCAAATGGCCGTGTTATAATGTTTTTTCGGAGCCAGCGTGGCGGGCGCGCCGATTTATGGTCGGTCGATCTGACGGGAATTAATGAACGTCGCGTGCCAACGCCGCTTGATGGTTCTGATCCGGCATGGTCGCCGTTGCTGCCTTAGTTGAAAGTTTTTTCCCAACAACCGAATTTTCGTGTATTTATTTAACAAAATGCGCCGTAAGGAATCGAATTGGGACGAATCGTGTTGGTTGCCAGGGGGACCGGGTTTTCGGGACCACTATAATGTTTGATTATTGGGAGAAGATTTATGCGTTCGACCGCTATTAGTGCCCTTGCTATCGCTGCTCTTATCGGCGTTGGCGCCTGCTCAAAAAAGAAAGAAGATCTGCCACCACCGCCACCGCCAGCCGCACCGGCTGCGCCTGCTCCTGTTGAAGCCCCTGCTGGTCCGACACCTGGCAGCCTTGCAGAGATGATTGCAGAAGCCGGTAGCGACCGCGTCTTCTTTGAATATGACAGTTACTCGCTCGACAGTGCTGCTCAGGCGACACTGAACGGTCAGGCTGGCTGGCTTGCACGTTATCCTGACATTCGCTTGACCATCGAAGGTCATGCCGACGAGCGTGGTACGCGTGAATACAACCTTGCACTTGGCGAACGTCGCGCCAATGCGGCCAAAAACTACCTGGCCGGACAGGGCGTCGGCGCAGACCGTATGAACGTCATCAGCTATGGCAAGGAACGCCCGGCTGTCGAAGGTTCGGACGAAAGCGCATATGCGCAGAACCGCCGCGCCGTGACGGTGTTGATCGGTGCTGCTGCGGACTAAGCCGCGCGCAACATCTGATATATGAAGAGGGCCGCCGTCAAAAGCGGCCCTTTTTTATTGATGCGGCGGATATGCGCATCTCTTTTCCGTGTCTTACTTTCGAAACGTCTGACGGCTATATAAGGCTTCAGATCGCAGTATTGATGAAAGTGTATCTATGTCCGTACGCCCCTGGCGGGATATAACGCGGCGCAAGTCGCGGCAGATCATGGTTGGCAATGTGCCGGTGGGTGGCGATGCGCCGATCACCGTGCAGACGATGACCAATACGCCGACCTCGGATGCGGCGGCAACAATCGACCAGATCCGCCGTTGCGAAGAGGTGGGGGCCGATATCATCCGTGTGTCGTGCCCTGATGTTGATTCAACCGCAGCCTTCAAGCTGATCGCCAAGGCGGCGCATGTGCCGCTCGTCGCCGATATTCATTTTCACTATAAACGTGCGCTTGAAGCCGCCGATGCGGGCGCGGCATGTCTGCGCATCAACCCGGGTAATATCGGGTCGTCGGAGCGCGTCGCAGAGGTCGTGCGCGCGGCCAAGGCCAATGGCTGTGCGATCCGCATAGGCGTCAATGCCGGCAGTCTTGAAAAGGATCTGCTGGAAAAATATGGCGAGCCGTGCCCGGAAGCGCTGGTTGAAAGTGCGCTCGATCATATCAAGCTGCTACAGGATCATGATTTCCACGATTATAAGGTCGCGGTGAAGGCGTCGGACGCGTTTCTCGCCGTTGCCGCTTACCAGCAGCTTGCCGAAGTCGTCGATTGCCCGCTGCACCTTGGCATTACCGAGGCGGGCGGGCTGATCGGCGGAACGGTCAAATCGGCATTTGGTATTGGCTCGTTATTGTGGTTCGGGATCGGCGACACCATCCGCGTGTCCCTGTCGGCAGAACCCGAACAGGAAGTCCGTGTCGGCTTTGAAATCCTGAAAACACTCGGCCTGCGGACGCGGGGGGTGCGGGTTGTGTCCTGCCCGTCCTGTGCACGGCAGGGGTTTGACGTGATCCGTACAGTCGAAGCGCTTGAAAAACGGCTTGAACATATCAAGACGCCGATGTCGCTGTCGGTTCTGGGCTGCGTCGTCAATGGACCAGGCGAAGCGCGCGAAACCGACATTGGCCTGACCGGCGGCGGCGCGGGCAAGCACATGGTCTATCTGTCGGGCGTGACCGACCATCATGTTGCGGACGCCGACATGATCGATCACATCGTAAAGCTTGTTGAAGACAAGGCGGCCGAGATCGATGCTGCGCAGGCGGCGGATTAGGCGCTGGTCAGACCTAAAATGACGCGGGCTTCCTCGGCGGTCGCGATCTCCGCGCCGATATCTTCTGCCATGCGCCGTGCCTTTTCCACGAGTGCGGCGTTTGACGGGGCAAGAACGCCCTTCGATATATAAACAGCATCCTCCAGACCGACGCGAAGATTGCCACCGGCGAGCGCGGATTGCGCCAGCAGCGGAAACGCAAGGCGGCCGGTGCCAAAGCCCGTCCAGATGGCGCCTTCAGGCAACAGGTCGCGGGCGAGCAGCATCATTTCGATGGTCGGCGCAAAACCATATTTGACCCCCATCACCAGCGAGCAGAGCGGACGCGGATCAATTGTGCCGTCTGCAACAAGATCTTTCAGCAGCATGATATCGCCAGTGTCGAAAAGTTCGATTTCCGGTCTGACGCCTGCCTCTCGCATCACGGCTGCCATGCGGCGCACGTTTTGCGGTGTGTTGATGACGACTTCGCGGCCAAACACCATCGTGTTGAGGTCCAGTGTCGCAACATCGGGTTTTAAAGCGGCGATATGCTCGACCCTGCGTTCGGGCACCATAAGATTCGTTCGCGGTCCCGGCACGACGGGGTCGTGATCGCTTGGATGGAAACGTCCGCCGGGTCCGGTCGTCAGGTTGATGATGAGTGAACGGTTGTGACGCCGGATCTGGTCGACAACGTCTGCGTAAAGCGCAACGTCCATTGACGGTACCCCGGTTTCGGGATCACGAACGTGAATATGAACGGCGGCGGCCCCGGCTTCGGCTGCGCCAAGGCTGGCTTCGGCGATTTCGTTCGGCGTGACCGGCAATTCTGCATGTTGCTCGCGGGTCGTGTGGTTGCCCGTAACGGCACAGGTGATGAAAATCTTGGACATTTGGTTTTGATCCGCTGTAATGAATGAACGATAAACGCTCATATGAGCGAATAACGCACTATAGGCCATGACTTGCGAAGGCAAGATGAAAGGATGGGGATGTGACAAAAGCGAACAGGCGCGCGGCTGTGCTTGGTGCGTCGGAGGAAGGCGGCACTGGCTGGGCAATCGCGGAAGCGCTGGCGCACGCGCGATTTGACGTGACGGTCGGGGCGCGTCGCAGCGCGGGGATCGAAAAACTCGCTGCACAGATCGATGGCAAGGCGGTGACGTGCGATGCAACCGTGGAAAGTCAGGTTGCCGATTATATCGAAAAATCTGCTCAAGGTGACGGCCTTGATTGCGCTGTGCTCGTTGCGGGGGCGGGCGTTCGTGGGCTGATCGATGATATTTCGGCCGAGGATTTCGACCATTGCATGAAGCTCAACTTCCACGCCGCACTCTATTTCGTGCGCCATGCGGCGCGGCACATGCATGACGGCGGGTCTATTGTGCTGATGAGCTCAATTGCCGCGACCAACCCGTGGCATGGATATGTTGCCTATGGCGCGGCGAAATCCGCGTTGCAGACGCTCGTCAAATATGCGGCGCTTGAATATGGCGACCGGGGCATTCGGGTGAACGCCGTGTGTCCGGGGCCGATTTCGACACCAGCGGCAAAATATCTTGTCGATCATCCGCGTGCCGGACCGATTGTGGCGCATGAAGTGCCTCTTGGACGGGTTGCAAGCCCGCAGGATGTGGCTGAAGCTGTGGCTTGGCTTGGGTCTTCGCAGGGGATGATCACGGGCCAGACGATCCACACGGATGGGGGGATGTTTTTGCGCCGTCCGCCTGATGTTGCCGCGATCGCACGGGCGTTTGAAGACGACGGAACAGACGGATAAAAGGAAGAATATTATGGAATTAATAGGTGTTTCCGCGATCGTTACAGGCGGCGCAAGCGGACTTGGCGAGGCCTCGGCGCGCGCATTGACCGGCAAGGGCGTCAAGGTCGCGATTTTTGATCTCAACCGCGAAAAGGGTGAAAAACTGGCCTCGGAAATTGGTGGAACCTTCTGCGAAGTCGACATTACCGACGATCAATCGGTCGAGGAGGCGTTTCAGAAAGCCCGCGCCGAAATCGGGCAGGAACGTATTCTGGTTGCGTGCGCAGGTCGTGGCAACACCTTCAAGACGGCGCAGCGATCGCGCGAGACGGGCGAGATCAGCCATTTCCCGATTGCCGAATTTGAAAAGGTCGTGCTGCTGAACCTTGTCGGTACGTTCCGCTGTATTGCGAAATCGGCGGCCGGAATGATGACGCTCGACCCGCTGAACGAAGATGGCGAGCGCGGTGTGATCGTCACAACGGCATCGGTCGCAGCCGAAGACGGTCAGGCTGGGCAGGCTGCCTATGCGTCGTCAAAGGCGGGCATTGTCGGGCTGACTCTGCCGGTCGCGCGTGACTTGCGCCGCGAAGGTATACGGGTGAACAGCATCTTGCCGGGGATTATGGATACGCCGCTTTTTGCATCGGCAAAGCCTGAATTGCGCAAGCAACTTGGCGACAGCGTGCCCTTTCCCAGACGTCTTGGAAAAGCCGAAGAATTTGCCAGCCTCGTCGTCGAGATGTGCGGCAATTCCTATTTTAACGGCGAATCGGTACGCCTTGACGGGGGGATACGGATGTGAGCGATTATCAATTCATCAGCACACGCCGTGAAGGGCCGGTCCTGATCGTCACGCTCGACCGCCCGGACGTTCTCAATGCACTGCATCCGCCCGCGCATCGCGAGTGCGCCGACGCTTTTGACGCGTTTGCGGCTGATGACGATCTCTGGGTCGCCATCGTCACGGGTGCGGGCGAGCGGGCATTCTGTGCGGGCAATGACCTTAAATATCAGGCGGGCGGTGGCGATATGACGATGCCCGATAGCGGCTTTGCCGGATTGACCAAGCGCTTTGATATGACAAAGCCGGTGATTGCGGCGGTGAACGGGCTGGCGTTGGGCGGCGGATTTGAAATCGTGCTGGCTTGTGACATCATTGTTGCTGGACGGCATGTCCGCTTTGGCCTTCCCGAAGCCAAAGTCGGCCTTGCCGCGCTGGCTGGCGGGCTTTTGCGCTTGCCGCGCGCCATCGGCATGAAACGCGCGATGCGGATGATTTTGACGGGGCAATATATCTCCGCCGAGGTGGCGCAGGATTATGGCCTCGTCTCGGATGTGGTCGAGCCGGGCAAGGAGTGCGAGGCCGCGCTCGCACTGGCGCAGGAGATCATGGCCTGCAGTCCAACGGCAATCCGGGCCGCAAAGGATGTCGCCATGCGCGGATGGGATATGGCGCTGCCGCAAGCCATGCACGAGCAGTTTAATATGGAAAGCATAAAGACCATGCGTCAATCCGCCGATGCGGTTGAAGGCCCGCGCGCCTTTGCCGAAAAACGCCCGCCGCGCTGGACCGGGCGCTGAAAGGCGTTCATGCCGTTGAGACCCTGCCGCCATCGACGTGAATGACTTCGCCCGTCACGAACGCTGCAGCATCGCTGGCGAGGTAAAGGGCGGTGCTTGCAACCTCTTCGGGCAGCCCCATGCGTTGCAGGGGCGTGGTGCGTACGGCTGACAATAATGCCTTTGGTCGCCCTTCGACCTCGATATTGGAAGGCGAGATCGCATTGAAGCGAACGGCAGGGCCGCATGCCTTGGCAAGATATTTGATCATGGTCATCAATCCGGCCTTGGTAACGCCATAGGCGATGGCGGGCAGGATCGGCGTGAAGGCCGCGGCCGCAACGCATGTGATAAAGCTTCCGCTACCGCGCGCGGTCATTGATGGAACCAATGCCTGCGCCAACGCGAAGGGCGCCATGATGTTGGTACGAAAACACGCCTCCCAGTCTGCTTCCGTCGTATCAAGCGGCGAGGCAAGGTCGAAGATTTGTGTATCGCCACTGCCGATCGCATAGGCATTATAGAACAGGATATCGACCGTGCCTGCCGCTCTGAGCAGCGCGGCGCGCGATGCCGGATCGGTCAGATCGCCGACATAGCCATCGCACGTGCCGCTTCCTGCGCGTATATCATCGACAAGCGCTTCGACGCGCTCTGCGGTGCGGGCGGTCACGACCACATGTGCGCCAGCGTCCGCGAAGGTGCGCGCGACGGCCTGTCCAATTGCCGGGCCGATGCCAGCAACAAGCGCCGTTTTGCCGGTCAGGCGGAATTGATCGATGACATGTTCGGTCATGGCGGTTTGGCCTCTTCGTCCCTGCTGGCTTGACAATGTGCCGTGCACTCGCACAATACAAGCATATTATCGAACTATCGTACGATAATCGTACTTATAAATAAATAGGAGTGTGGCGTGAGCGAAGCCTGGATTATTGATGCGGTGCGCACGCCGCGCGGTGTTGGCAAGGAAGGCGGCGGGCTGGCCAATATCCATCCGCAGCGCCTGTTTTCGCAATTGTTGCAGGCTTTGGCCAAGCGGTCTGATTTTGCACCTGCCGATATTGACGATGTCATTGCGGGCGTGAACACGCAGCAGGGCAAGCAAGGGCTGAACCTTGCGCGGATGGCCATGCTCGACGCTGGATATCCCGAAACCGTGCCAGGGTTTTCGCTCGACCGCTTTTGCGGGTCGGGGCTGACCGCGCTCAACCTTGCGGCAATGGGCGTTATGTCCGGCATGCAGGATGCGGTGATCGCAGGCGGCGTAGAACAGATGTCGCACACGCGAACGCTGAAGCGCGAATTCATGATGGATTCGGGCAATCTCGACTTGCGCAAACGCATTCCACAGCCGCATCAGGGGCTTTGCGCGGACCTGATTGCAACGCTCGAAGGCTTTACCCGTGACGCGCTTGACGCACTTGCGCTTGCCAGCCAGCAGCGGACCGCGCGCGCGGTTGCCGAAGGCCGGTTTTCGAAATCGCTGATCCCGGTTGTTGACGGGGATGGCAATGTCGTCCTTGATCACGAACAATTTCCGCGCCCCGGAACCACGGCCGAGGCTCTGGCCAGCCTCAAACCGGCATTTGAAAGTTTTTACGACCGTGAAATCGACGCCGAAGGCAATAGCTACGGGTCATTATTGCGTCAGGCCTATCCCGATACCAAGATCAATTACATGCACACGGCGGCGACAAGTTCGGGCGTGGTCGACGGGGCAGGCGCGTTGCTGGTTGTTTCGCCCGATTATGCAAAAAAACACGGGTTGAAGCCGCGCGCGCGGATCAAGGCGATCGCGACGGTTGGCGACGATCCGACCCTGATGCTGAACGGGCCGGTTCCCGCCGCGAAGGCGGCCCTTGCGCAAGCCGGGATGAAAATCGGCGATATTGATCTTTTCGAAGTCAACGAGGCGTTTGCCGTTGTGCCTTTGAAATTCATCCGCGACCTCGACCTTGATCCGGAAACCGTCAATGTGAATGGCGGCGCGATGGCAATGGGTCACCCGATTGGCGCGACTGGCGCGATCCTTGCCGGAACGTTGCTCGATGAAATGGAGCGTCAGGACAAGACGACCGGGCTTGTCACCATGTGCGCGGCAGGCGGTCTTGCACCGGCAGCGATCCTCGAGCGCGTGTGAGCATGATGCAGACCCGCCGATATGAAGTCGAAGCGGGGCTAAGCCTTGTCGCCGATGTCGGCGGTACGCCGGGTGCGCCGTGCGTCATCCTTATGCATGGCGGCGGACAGACGCGATATTCGTGGATGGCTGCGGGAAAGATCTTGATTGCCGCAGGCTATCAGGTGATCAATTTTGATGCCCGTGGTCATGGCGAAAGTGACTGGGCGGGTGCTGGCGGATATTCGCTCGGCAAGCATGCAGCGGACCTGCGCGCAATTGCGCAGGGCGTCGATGCGCCGATTGCGCTTGTTGGCGCATCGCTTGGCGGTGCGACGGCGCTGCGTGCGGTCGCAGAGGGGCTGAGGCCCGCTACACTTGCGCTCGTCGATATTGTGCCGGACCCGCATCCTGAAGGTGTGCGGCGCATCCGGGCGTTTATGCAGGCGCGCCCCGAAGGTTATGAAACGCTCGACGAGGTGGCCGAAGCCATCGCGAATTATAATCCGCACCGCAAGCGGACGCAGGACACGGACGGCCTGCTGCGCAATTTGCGGAAGGGTGAAAATGGCCGCTATCGTTGGCACTGGGACCCTGCATTTTTGGGCCGCGAAATCGACGTCGAACTTGCCGAGCTGTCGCAAACCATCGAAGGCGCACGGGTCGCCGCCGATATCCCCGTCTTATTGATCCGCGGTATGAGCAGCGACGTCATCGACGAAAGGGGCACGGCAAAATTGCGCGATGTCCTGCCACGCATGGAAATCTTTGACGTCGAAGGGGCAGGGCACATGGTGGCCGGCGACCGCAATGACGCCTTTAACGCCGGTCTGCTCGAATTCCTGTCCCGGCATTTTCCATCTGCGATGAAAAAGGACTGAGCGATGGCAAGTCGAAAGCGCGTATTCATGACCGGGGCGAATTCAGGCATTGGCCTTGCCACGGCCAAACGCTTTGCGCGCGAAGGCATTGATGTCGCCATTTTCGCCCGCCGCGAGGATCGCAACGCCGAAGCCAAAACCGCCATCGACGCCCTGGGCGTGCGCTGCCTGACATTTGCAGGCGATGTGACCAGCGAGGCCAGTGTCCGCGATGCGGTTGCAGCGACAGCCGATGCCTGGGGCGGGTTTGACTATGCCTTTAACTGTGCAGGACTGGCCCAGTCACTGACACCGCTTGCCGAACTTTCGCTCGACGAATTTACACGGTTGCACGATGTCAATGCACGCGGAACCTTCCTTGCGATGCAGCATCAGATTCCGGTGATGCGGGCAGGTGGTGGCGGTGCGATCTGTAATTGCGCGTCTGCAGCGGGGCTGATTGTCAGCGCCAATCAGGCGGCCTATGCGGCGGCGAAATTTGCCGTTGTCGCGCTGACCAAAGGTGCGGCGCTGGAAAATGCCAGCGACAATATCCGCGTCAATGTCGTCTGTCCGGGGGCGACAACGGGTGAGATGTGGCACGACATGGCCGAAGCGCATCCCGATTTTGCCAAAAAAGCGCTCGCCACGCATCCGCTCGGTCGGGTCGGCAAAAAGGAAGAGGTCGCCGATGCGGTGCTGTTCCTGTGCCGTGATGCGACATTCACGACGGGCCATGCCTTTACCGTCGACGGCGGGCGCACGATTTGATGGCGGGTACGCTTTCCGGCAAGACCGTGGTGCTGACCGGCGCCGCAGGTGGACAGGGGCGTGTCGCGTCCCGTTTGATTGCCGCGGCAGGCGCAAATCTGGTTCTGGCCGATATTGACGAAACCGTGCACGATGTCGCGGCGGCGCTTGGCCCGTCAACCATCGCAATGCGCCACGACGTAACCAGCGCTGCGGACTGGAAGGCGCTCGTCGCCAAGGCTGTCGAACGCTTTGGTGGCGTTGATGTGCTGATCAACAATGCCGGGCTTGCCGGGCGTGACAGTGTCGAGACGCTGACCCCGGACCGCCTGCACGCTTATTTCAATGTCAATGTCATCGGGGCTTTGAACGGCATCCAGGCGGTGGTTCCGGTGATGCGGACGCGCGGTGGCGGGGCGATCGTCAATGTCGCGTCGATTTCTGCAATGCAGGCGACACCGGGCCTTGTCGGATATGGCACCAGCAAATGGGCGCTACGCGGGCTTTCTCGCAATGCGGCCGCTGAACTTGCTGGCGATAAAATCCGCGTCAATCTCGTGCTGCCCGGTGCAGTTGACGTGGCGATGATCAAGGATGATGCGGCCGCCGATGGCAAGGATGCTGTGGCAAGGCTGGTGCCGCTGGGCCGTGTCGCAAAGTCGGAAGAAATCGCAAGGACGGTGATGTTCCTCGCCTCGGACGCAGCAAGCTATGTGACCGGCGCGGAACTGGCCGTCGATGGCGGCTGGACCGCCTGAACAGAGATAAGGAGTGGGGTAATGGTGGACTTTTCAATCGAACCTGATTTTCAGGAAAAGCTCGACTGGATGGAGGGTTTTGTCCGCGACAAGGTCTATCCGCTCGAATATCTCTACGATTACGACAAGGATGCGCCCTACGATATTGGCAACGCGCCACTGCGCCGGATTATCAAACATCTGCAGCAAGAGGTAAAAGCCAAGGGCATGTGGGCGGCGCACCTGCCAGAGCATCTTGGTGGGCAGGGTTTTGGCGCGGTGAAGCTCACCTATATCAACGAACGTTTCGGCTTTTCAGGCTTCGGCCCGGTGATATTCGGTTGTCAGGGGCCAGACAGCGGCAATTCGGAAATTCTCGCCATGTTCGGGACAGAGGCGCAGAAAAATGACTATCTGCAGCCGCTGCTCGATAATGCGGTTTTTTCCTGCTATGCGATGACCGAACCGCAAGGCGGCTCGGACCCGACCAACTTGCGCACGCGCGCGGTACGTGATGGCGATGACTGGGTCATCAATGGCGACAAGTGGTACGCGTCAAGCGCCAACCATGCCGACTTCATCATTGTGATGGCCGTGACCGATCCCGATGCAAAGCCCCACGAGCGGGCGACGATGTTCATCGTGCCGACCGACTCGCCGGGCTTTGAAATCGTGCGTAATATCGGCCTCTTTTGCGATGAACGCGGCAGTGGCGGGCATCCGTGGATCCGCTTTACCGATGTGCGTATTCCAGACAGTCAGCGGCTCGGCCCACAAGGGCAGGGGTTCAAGGTCGCGCAATCGCGGCTTGGCGGTGGCAGGCTGCACCATGCACAGCGTACCATCGGGCGCGTCAAGCAATTGATCGATATGATGGGGGAGCGCGCCTTGAGCCGCTCATCCTATGGCGAAGTCATCGCCAACCGCCAGTCGGTGCAGGCCGATATCGCCAACTCCTACATCGAATATCTGCAGTTCCGGCTGCTCGTCCTCAATGTCGCGTGGATGTTCGACCAGCAGCTTGAACACGGGCGCGAGGGGCGCAAGATGATCTCGGCGGTAAAGGCCGCGATGGCAAAGGTCGCGCAGGACGTGACGCTGCGCGCGCTGCACCTGCACGGGTCAATCGGCTTGTCGAACGAGATGCATTTTTCGCGTCACCTTGCGATTGCTCTGCACGAAGGTGTCGCCGATGGGGTCACGGAATTGCACCTCGGCGCGGTCGCCAAACAGGTGCTGCGCAATTACGAACCTGCTGAAGGCCATTTCCCGACCGACACGCTGTTCAAGCGCAAGGCCTGGGCGGTGGAACAGATCACGCCGTTGCTTGGCGCGCTTGGCATGAGCCTTGAGGAGAGCGGCATCGACATGGACCACGAGCGGCCTGCCGAAGTGAACTAGGGTCAGGACCCTAGGTTGTGTTGACATTCAGGATTCCCATATGTGCTGAAGTGTGATTCAAGCTTCTGGCTGGGATGGAGGTCAGCATGGATGGATCGACAGGAACTGAA
>JBFKAE010000039.1:0-22999 GCA_041621755.1 Sphingomonadaceae bacterium
AATCGGATTCTCTCGCGCCTCGCATGGGGCCTTGTCGCTGACATCAACCCGGCTGACTATGAGCTGCGGCTCAACATCCTGCTCGAAAAACTGAAGCGTATGCCGGGCGCCCAGGTGCCCGAGGATGTGATCGACTTTATCGCGCGCAAGGTTACCTCGAACGTGCGCGAACTTGAAGGTGCGCTCAACCGCATCGTTGCCTATTCAACGCTGGTCGGCAAACCTGTCGATCTCGATTTCACGCGGCAAGTGCTGGCCGACGTCTTGAAAGCGCATGATCGCAAGGTCACGATTGACGAGATCCAGCGCAAGGTTGCCGATTATTATTCGATCAAGCTCAGCGATTTGCTGTCGGCCCGGCGTGCGCGCGAAGTTGCTCGCCCGCGACAGGTCGCCATGTTCCTTGCCAAGCGCCTGACGCCCCGTTCGCTGCCTGATATTGGCCGTCGCTTCGGAGGCCGCGATCACACGACGGTGATGCATGCGGTCAAGCACATCGAGGAACTGCGCATCGGCGACAGCGAACTTGACGCCGATATTGGCCGTCTGACGCGGATTATCGACGCCTGAGGCGGTGCGCGCCATGAAATATCTCCACACCATGATCCGCGTCTCGGACCTTGACGCAACCCTGGCCTTTTTCGCGGTGCTTGGACTGAAGGAAGTGCGCCGCCGCGACGTTCCGGCCGGGCGCTTCACACTGGTCTTCCTTGCCGCGCCCGGTGACGAGGCTGCGCAGGTTGAACTGACGCACAACTGGGACCCAGAGGATTATACGGGTGGCAGGAATTTCGGGCATCTGGCCTATGAGGTCGATGATATCTACGCGCACTGCCAGCGCCTGATGGATGCCGGCGTGACGATCAACCGCCCGCCGCGCGATGGACGCATGGCGTTCGTCAGGACACCCGACGGGATTTCTATCGAGTTGCTGCAAAAGGGCGCGGCGCTGCCCCCGGCCGAGCCTTGGTCATCAATGGACAATATTGGCCACTGGTAAGCCGGTGCGTCAGGCGGCGACCCATCCGGCCTGATTGTTGCTCGACGGGCTGAATTCCGCGCGGTTGCGACCACGATTCTTGGCGACGTAAAGCATCTCGTCGGCTTTTCCATAAACGGTTTCAAAATCATGATCGGCAATGGGCGCTGCGCCGACCGAAACCGTAATTCTGTGCCTGAGTTCGGGTATCGCGTCACCGACATGCCGGGTGATTTCCTCACGCAAAGACTCGATGCGCGCAGTGACGGCGTTTTGGCTTGTCAACGGATAGAGCACGGCGAACTCTTCTCCACCTATGCGCCCGGCAATCGCATCGTCGTGACAATGCGCGCGCAGAACGTCGGCAAGAGCCTGCAGGACTCTGTCGCCAATCAGATGCCCATGCGTGTCGTTGACAGTCTTGAAATGGTCGACATCAAGAATGGCGAGCGCGCCCACAGCACCATTTTGCGCAAAGATCTTGTAGCGCGTCTTGAGTGCGCGTCGATTGAACAGTCCCGTCAATCCGTCCGTTTCGGCAAGCCGCGACAGTTCGATTTCACGCAGGCGGGCAATATTGCGTTCGCGCCGAAGCGCCATGACCCGATCAGCGACACCAAAGGCCGTCACGACCGCTTCAACCGCCAAACCGAAATAGAGCGAGAAATCAAACTCGCTCGGTGCAACATAAAGGTCCATACCGCGTCCGATGCGGTCAAGACCGCACAGGATGATGGCGCCCCAACCGACCAGCAGGTAATTGACCGCTCGGCTGCCGCGCTGCCGCGCTTGCCATAAGGCAATGACCGAGCTGACAATCGCGGGCAGGTAAATGGCATGGGAAATATGCCGCGCCGTGAACGGCAATAATGGCGCGACGAAAATCATGAAGGGGAGCATGAAGAATAAAAGCAGTCCGCTGAACTTCAATGCGGAGCGCACATGCCGGCTAAGGACGTGCCCTTCAAGGAATTCGACCACGAACAGACAGGCAAATGCACCGCCGACCGCGATCGATGAATAGCAAATCTGCACTCGCGTCCAAAGGTCAGTCGCGGGAAAGAAGTGCAGGATCAAATTGGACGAGGCAAATGTATAGGTTGTGAAGGCAAGCGACATCATCGCGTGCAGCATCATGAACCTGTAGCGCAAAACGATGAAGAATGCGGCGCTATACAGTGCAGGCACCAGCGCAAAGCCGCAATACATGGCAAAAACGATCAACCGCGACAGTTTCTGCTCGTTCGCACTGTTGCGATCCATCAGCTCCATCGTTGTCAATGTCGCCGCCGACCAGGGCCTGTCGATGCGGATGAGCAGTGTCTTTATATGTCCGGCATTGGCGATGGGTAGAGCAAAGCGCGTACCGGCGCGCCAGTGCGCGGCGATTTGCTCGCGATCGTAAATCTGCGTGATTTCGGTGCCGTCGTCGTAAAGCGCGTGAATAACCGCGCCGTCAAAGGGAGCAATGTCGCTTTCAAGTTCAAGACTATCGTCTGTGACGTGAAGTCGCGAGAGTTCCGCGCGCAGCCAGACATAAGGCGCACGCGTTTCAAATCGGTCATGCTCGCAATTGAATGTCTCGGACTGCGCCAGCGCTTGCGCGGGCGTCAGGGCTATATCCGTACCCAGAACGCAGATGTGCTCGGCGACCGGAATTGCCGTTTTCGCGTGCACGACCGTCCCTGCTGCGAGCGCCGACAGCAGGAGCAAGGCCAGACCAATCAAATTGCGCCTCATCCACATGCATGCAGAACTACGCCAAATAGTCTTTGAGTCCGGTTAACCGCATAGTAAAATAATAGACATTGCACCTGCTCGCGCGCTAGACATGGCGCCATGCTCGAAGTTGTTCAGATTCCTGTTCTTGCCGACAATTATGTCTATCTGGCGCATGACCATGCCAGTGGTGAGACCGCCGTCGTCGATCCTGCAGTTGCAGCGCCCGTTCTTGCCGAGGCCGAACGTCGCGGTTGGCGGATCACGCAGATATTGAATACGCACTGGCATCCTGACCATGTGGGCGGTAACGCCGAAATTCAGGCAGCCTCGGGGTGCATGGTCACGGGGCCGGCTGGCGAGCGCGACAAGATTCCCGGAATTGACCGTTCCGTGGCCGAGGGTGACACGGTCACTGTTGGCGAAAGTCTGGCGCGCGTGATTGATGTTCCAGGACACACTGCAGGCCATAACGCGTATTATTTTGCCGACGACGATGTGCTGTTTTGCGGTGACACGCTGTTTGCGATGGGCTGCGGTCGGCTGTTCGAGGGCACGCCGCCGCAAATGTTCAAAAGCGTTGGCAAATTGATGGCGCTGCCCGATGCGACAAAAGTTTATTGCGCGCACGAATATACCGAAACGAACGGGCGTTTTGCGTTGACCGCCGAACCCGATAATGCCGCGCTTCTTGCGCGGATGGATTCGGTCTTGAAATTGCGCGCTGATGGCATGCCGACCGTGCCATCGACAATTGGTGCGGAGCGGACGACGAACCCGTTTGCGCGTGCGCGTGACCCGCAGGAATTCGGCGTACGGCGTGCGGCAAAGGATGCCTTCAAGGGTTGATTGCGGGCAATCTTGCAACTCTGTTATACTGCGCCGCAAGGGGCGAAAGCAGGAGTTTATGACGATGCGATCCCTTATGATGATTCCGCTGCTGATGCTGGTCGGGTGCGCTGCTGACGATAGTCCGGCGCGTCAGGCCGCGCTTGCCGCAGTTGATGGCAAGGCAATCGGCGATGCTGTGTCCTGCGTCCGTCTGATCGACGTTCAGGATATCAAACCCGTGAACGACTATGTTGCGATGTTCCATATGCGCAGCAACAAGGTCTATCGCAACGACATCAACGGCAGGTGCAGACGTCTTGGCGACGATCCGTTCATACACAAGACAAGCACCGGCGATTATTGCCGGGGCGATATCATCCAGATGTTCGACCAGTCTTCGGGTATTCAGGGCGGCAGCTGTGTTTTCGGCAGCTTTGTCCCCTGGGAATTGCCGGCAAAGGATGCCGATACGCCCGGCGACTAGGGTCTGACCCCAGGTCGCGTTGACATTCAGAAGATGCCGTGGCGCAAAAGCGGCATTAGCAGACCGGCAGGGCTGAATATCAACACGAGCTAGTCTGCAGGATTGCGCAGCAAGGCATCGCTGGCTGCTTTCCCTGCAATTGAGTCGGGCGCGGTCTTTTGAATGCGTTGCCATAGGTGGCGCGCCTTTTCGACCTCGCCGCCCATCGCGGCTATGTTCCCCGCTTCGAGCATGATGTCGACATCATTGGGAGCAAGCGCCAGCGCACGTGCGATATCGTTGGCCGCATCGGTCAGGCGTTCTTCACGCCGGGCGAGCGCGGCGCTCAGCAACCAACCGCCTGAATCCAGTGGTGAAAGCTGCTTTGCCGCGTCAAGGTCGCCGCGCGCCGCGTCGAATTTTGCTGCGGCGATGGCGATTTGTGCTCGGTCGATCATCAGGCTGCCGCGCAGCGCTGGCTGATCGGTGGCGGCAACGATCGCGGCATTCAGCATCAACTCGGCGCGTGGGGAATCGCCTGCAAGCAACGCCGCATTGCCCGCCTGACCATAAAGATCGGCGGTTGCCGGATTGCCCGTGGCCTCGGCGATGCGTGCAGCATCTTCAAATGTGGCCGAAGCGGCGGCGGGCCTGCCGCGGTTGAGCAGGGCAATCCCAAGGCAGTGCCGCGCCGGAATGCCGCCATTGGCTTCGGCCAGCCAGCGGTTCGCTGCATCAATCGCGCCGGGCGTTCCGGCCTCGGCAGCGCGTATACAGTCTTCGTAAAGCGGGCTCGAGACGGTGAGGGGCGCGGCGGCTCCGATTATAAAGGCGACAGCGAAAAGCGGCATAGGCTCATTCTTTCAGAATATTGGCCAGTATAGACAGCAACAGGTCAATATCCTGTGGTCGTGACAGCCGATGGTCGCCATCCTTAATCAATATCGTCTGCACGTCGTCTGAACCAAGCGCTGCGGCAAGGCGCAATGAAATCGCGGAGGGCACTGCGGTGTCGCACTGACCGTGCAACAAACGCACAGGACATGTCAGTGGAATGTCCCGGTCGAGCAAGCGGTTGGCTTCGCCCGAGCGCCAGAATGCCGCTGTGGTGATATAGGGTGCGTCATCATAATCCGACGGCTCCTCAATCGTCTCACCGCGCCCGAACGCCGCCTTCTGATCGTCGGTAAAGTCCCACCCGGTAAAATCCGGCGCAGCGGCGATGCCGACAAGACCCTGTATGCGCATGGGAATCGCCAGCGCGACAAGCAGCATCAGCCAGCCGCCCATTGACGATCCGACAAGGATAACATCGTCGTCGGGAATGACGGCGTTGATGACATCGATGACATCGTCGCGCCATATGTCGAGCGTGCCGTCCTCGAACCGCCCGGCGCTTTTGCCACAGCCTGAATAATCGAGCCGCAGGCAGGCATGGCCATGATCGCTGCAAAATGCGTCAATGGCGGTTGCCTTGCCGCCTTCCATGTCGGACATATATCCGGGCAGAAATACCAGCGTTGGACTCGTGCCGGGGCGATAATTACAGGCAAGGTCCTTGCCGGTTCTGCTGGGAATTGTTTTTATTTCCATGCGCTCTCAACTTGACACAAAGCGCGCCATTCATAGGGTGCGCCGAAAGTTTCCGGTAGACCTTTCATTCCAAGCGAGAACCCTCACGTGTCCGACATGATTTCACTGACGCTACCCGATGGCACTGTGCGCACGGTTGCGCGCGGCACGACCGGGGGGGATATCGCGCGGGACATTGGTCCGGGGCTGGCAAAAGCCGCGCTTGCCGTAAAGCTCGATGGCGAGGTTGTTGATCTCGAACGGCCGATCACGCACGATGCGGCGCTTGCCATTGTGACCTCGCGCGACGAGGCCGATGCGCTGGAGCTTGCGCGCCACGATTTTGCGCATGTCATGGCCGAGGCGGTGCAGAACCTGTTTCCCGGTACGCAGATTACCTTTGGTCCATCAACCGACGATGGCTTCTATTATGACTTTGCACCAAAGGACCGCCCGTTCACCGACGAGGATCTGCCGCTGATCGAAGCGGAAATGCGCCGTATCATTGCGGCTGACAAACCGCTGCGCCGCGACGTGCTGAGCCGCGACGAATTGATCGCGCGCTGGACCAAAGCGGGCGAGACGTTCAAGGCAGAGTGGGCCGCGGAATTGCCCGAGGGCGAGGAGCTGAGCGTCTATTGGTCGGGCGATGACTGGTATGACATGTGCCGGGGACCACATCTGGCTTCGACCGGCAAGCTTGATCCGAAGGCGTTCAAGCTGATGCGGGTTTCGGGGGCCTATTGGCGTGGCGACCAGAAAAATGCGCAGCTTTCGCGCATTTACGGTACGGCCTGGCTCGACAAGAAACAATTGGCGCAGCATCTTCTGCGGCTTGAAGAGGCGGCAAAGCGCGATCATCGCAAAATTGGCCGCGAGATGGACCTGTTCCATTTTCAGGAAGAATCGGCTGGCTCGATCTATTGGCACGCGCCCGGCTGGACGCTTTATCAGGCGCTCGAACAATATATGCGGCGGCGCTTGCTCGACGCGCAGTATGAAGAGGTGAGGACCCCGCAGATTTTTCGCAACGACTTCTGGGTGACGTCGGGGCACTGGGAAAAATTTCGCGAGAACATGTTCGTCGTGCCTGACGAGCGGCCCTCGGTCGAGGACGGCGCACAGCTGATTTCCGATGATCCGGTCTATATGGCGCTCAAGCCGATGAACTGCCCGGCGCATATCCAGATTTTCGATCAGGGCATCAAATCCTATCGCGACCTGCCTGTTCGCATGGCGGAATTCGGCTGTTGCCACCGCAACGAGCCGCATGGCGCGCTGCACGGGCTGATGCGTGTGCGTCAGTTCGTTCAGGACGATGCGCATATTTTCTGCCGCGAGGACCAGTTCCTGTCCGAATCGGTCGCCTTCATCCGGCTTTTGAAGCGAGTCTATGCCGACCTTGGTTTTGACGACTGGTTCGTCCGCTTGGCAACACGCCCCGACGTCCGCGCCGGCGAAGACGATGTCTGGGACAAGGCCGAAGCCGGTCTCGAACAGGCCTTGAAAGACGCCGCACTCGATTTCGAATGGGCACCTGGCGAAGGCGCGTTTTACGGGCCGAAGATCGAATTCCACCTGCGCGACGCCATTGGTCGCTCGTGGCAGTGCGGCACGCTGCAGCTCGATTTCGTGCTGCCCGAACGTTTTGACATAGATTATGTTGGCGAGGACGGCGAAAAGCATCGCCCCGTCATGCTACACCGCGCGATTGTCGGATCGATGGAGCGCTTCATCGCCATCCTTATTGAGAATTCCGCCGGGCATCTGCCGCTCTGGCTCGCCCCGACACAGGCCGTGGTCGCAACGATCGTCTCGGATGCTGACGATTATGCCAGAACGCTTGTCGAAAAGCTGAAAGCTGCAGGGCTTCGCGTGGAATCGGACCTGCGCAACGAAAAGATCAATTACAAGGTCCGCGAACACAGCGTGGCAAAAGTGCCCTATCTGCTCGTCGTCGGCAAACGCGAAGCCGAAGAAGGGACGGTTGCACTCAGGAAGCTTGGCAGCGAAGAACGTCAGGCGGTCATGCCGCTCGACGATCTGCTCGTCAGACTGCGCGGCGAAGCGTTGCCGCCCGATTTGCGTTAGCAAAAGCCATTTTATTCGGTGATTGTGACATTCCTGCCCTTTTCGTGTGTCGCAAGACGCATTAGATAGGCGCATTCGCGATTCTTATTAACGTTCAAGGAGACACTGCTATCCCACCGCCTCTTTCCCGGCGCGCCAATGCGCCGCCAGCTTTTTCGGGCCCACGCTACAACGAGTTCATAGTCTCCCCGAAAGTGCGCGTGATCGATCATGAGGGTGAAAACCTCGGGGTCATGTTGACGCAGGAAGCGATTGAAGCGGCAGCAGCAGTCGGCCTTGACCTTGTCGAGGTCTCGCCAAACGCCGATCCGCCCGTCGCCAAATATCTCGACGTTGGCAAGTTCAAGTACGAGGCGCAGAAAAAGGCGAACGCCGCGCGCAAGAAAACCAAGACGCAGGAGATCAAGGAGATCAAAATGCGTCCCAACATCGACGATCACGATTACCAGACCAAGATGAAGGCGGTGCAACGCTTCATCGAGGTTGGCGACAAGGTCAAGATGACGTTGCGTTTCCGTGGCCGCGAAATGTCGCATCTGCAGCTTGGCATGAAGCTGCTTGAGCGGGTGCAGGAAGACACGGCGGAATATGCTAAGGTCGAACAGCATCCCAAGATGGAAGGCCGTCAAATGCTCATGGTGCTTTCGCCCAAGGGGTAGGTTAAGCGTCTGCGCTTGGGAATCTGTAACGATCAATCATAAACCCTGTCGTCTGGAACAATACAGGACTTCAGGATGAAATCTGTCCGCTTTGCGTTTCCGTTGTTCGTTCTGGGCAGCTCGATGCTGGCGTTCGGCCCCTTGCTTGTGCGGCTTTCTGATGTCGGTCCAGTGCAATCGGCGTTCTGGCGGCTGACGCTCGGTGCGCCGCTGCTATTTGTTCTTGCCTATGCGATTGACCGTACAGCGCCGCTGTTTCCTGCTCGGGGTGGCAGGTTGTGGCTGTGTGTTGCCGCTATTTTCTTTGCGGCAGATCTTGCGGTCTGGCACTTTGGAATAGGGCTCACGCAGCTTGCCAATGCAACGCTGCTTGCCAATAGTACGGCGTTTATGTTCCCGATTTGGGGGTATCTGACGTTACGCCGCTGGCCCAGTCGGACCGCAGCGGCGGCATTATTGCTTGCTGGCGTGGGTATTGCGCTTCTGGTTGGACGGTCGGCGAGTCTAGCAGGCGAAAATTTTCTCGGTGATATGCTGTGCCTGGCCGCAGGCGTCTTTTATACTGGCTATTTTGTGGCAATGGACAAGGCGCGTGGTCGCCTTTCAGTGCTTGCGGCGCTTGCGCCGGCCACAGCGGTGGGGGCGATCGTCCTGCTTCCGGCCGCGCTTGCCATGCCGGGCGCATTCTGGCCATCCGACTGGACGCCGTTGCTTTTGTTAGCGCTTGGCAGTCAGGTCGCCGGGCAGGGACTGGTGATATATGGGTTGCCGCATCTGACGCCCCTGGCGAGCGGTATTAGCCTGCTCATCCAGCCGGTTATTTCGGCGATGATAGGCTATATATGGTTCGGCGAGATACTGGCGCTGCTCGACTATCTGGGCATGACGGTGATTTTCGCCGCACTTCTGCTCGTGCGTTTGCCAAGCGCCGCACTGCCGCCTGTCGAAAAGCGTGTGCCGCCCGCTGGTGGCGGTGTTATGCCCCCTGCTTGCCGTAAAGACTGAATCGTGCTGATTGGTGTGATGGTACGGCCAAAAGAAACACCCGCCGGACATGGTCCGACGGGTGTGGCAACCCTTCCCCGAGTAAAGGATTGAGTTTTACGCGGCGTCTTTCTTGAATTGATCCGCTTCGGTCGATTCAGCAAGCGCTGTCGTTGAGCTTTCGCCGCCTGCAAGTGTCGTTGCGACCATGTCAAAATAGCCGGTGCCGACTTCGCGCTGGTGGCGCGTTGCGGTGTAGCCATTGCCTTCGGCAGCGAATTCGGCCTGCTGAAGTTCCGAATAAGCGGCCATGCCGCGATCCTTGTAGCCACGGGCAAGTTCGAACATGCCGTAGTTGAGCTGGTGGAAACCGGCAAGTGTGACGAACTGGTACTTGTAGCCCATTGCGCCGAGCTCGCGCTGGTATTGCGCGATCGTGTCCTTGTCGAGATTGGCTTCCCAGTTGAACGATGGCGAGCAGTTATAGGCCAGCATCTTGTTCGGGAATTCCTTCTTGATGGCTTCGGCAAAGCGGCGCGCATCGTCGAGGTTCGGCTTGGATGTTTCCCACCACAGCAGATCGGCATGTTCGGCAAAGGACAGGCCACGCTTGATGCAATGGTCGACGCCAGTGCCTTCCTTCAGGCGGAAAAAGCCTTCGGGGGTGCGCTCGCCGGTCAGGAACTCGTGATCGCGCTCGTCAATGTCCGACGTGATGAGCTTGGCGCTTTCAGCATCGGTACGGGCGCAGATGATCGTCGGGACACCGCAGACATCGGCAGCGAGGCGCGCAGCGTCAAGGTTGCGGATATGGGCCTGCGTCGGGATGAGAACCTTGCCGCCAAGGTGGCCGCATTTCTTTTCCGAAGCGAGCTGATCTTCATAATGAACGCCCGCAGCGCCCGCTGCGATATAGGCCTTCATGATTTCAAAGCAGTTCAAGGGGCCGCCAAAGCCAGCCTCGGCATCGGCAACGATCGGTGCGAACCAGTCGCGTGTCGCGCCGCCTTCACTGTGCTCGATCTGATCAGCGCGCTGCAGGGCATTGTTAATGCGCTTGGCAAGCTCGGGACCGGCATTTGCTGGATAAAGCGACTGATCGGGGTACATCGTGCTGGCGGTATTGGCGTCCGCAGCAACCTGCCAGCCGGACAAATAAATGGCCTTGAGGCCAGCACGAACCATTTGCATGGCTTGGTTGCCGGTCATCGCGCCGAGCGAATTGATGTAAGGTTCGGTCTTCAAAAGCTCCCACAGCTTGTTTGCACCTTTTTTGGCCAGCGTGTGTTCGATTGTGATCGAACCTCGCAGCTTCTGGACGTCTTCAGGTGTGTAAGGACGCTTGATGCCATCGAAACGACCTTCGGGGCAATTTGGGATGAGGGCTTCAAAACTCGACATGGCAATAACTCCGTGAGTGGTTAAAGGTTTGACACTGATTTTACATTGCACCGCACCATATGGGCGTATCCTGCACGGACGCGAATCGCGAATGCCTGAAATCAGCCGTTGATTGATTGTCTGCTTTCCCATACCACTATTCAAGCGAATCGTGTAAAAATCGTGTATAAATGTACGTGAAACCTTCAATTCAATAGTAAAAAGGTAAAATATTTTACAAATGGCAGGCGCGGCGTCACAGGCTGATGATTTGCGGGGCAAGCTCTTTGCCGGGCCGCGTGTACGTCGCGTGCGTGGGCAGATGGGACTCACCCAAACACGCATGGCTGAAGAACTTGGCGTTTCGATCAGCTATCTCAACCTGATAGAGCGTAATCAGCGACCGCTGACCGCATCTTTTCTTCTGAAGTTGTCGAACGTTTATAATCTCGACCTTCGTCAGTTGACGGGTGGTGATGATGACCGGCTCGCCAGTGATGTTGGCAAGGCGCTTGCTGATCCGATGTTGCGCGGTCTTGATATTGGCCGCGCGGAAATTCAGGAATTTGTCACAGCATCGCCCGGCATCGCACAGGCGTTCCTGCGCCTGCAGGCGGCGTCGCGTGAAGCTCGTAGCGGACGTTCCGAAGACGCTGTGGGGGCAGAGGCTGTCGGTCCACTAGAGGCTGTTCGCGCCTTCATTCAGGAACGCCGCAACCATTTCGCCGAGTTGGAAAACCGCGCCGAAGCGCTGGCAGACGAATTGCGGCTGGGGGCGGCAGACTTTTTCTCAGCGGTTAGCGACCGCCTGCGTGCGCGGCACAACATCACCGTGCGGATTTTGCCAGCCGATGTCATGCCAGAACTATTGCGGCGGCTCGATTTGCACGGACGCCAGTTACAGCTTTCCGAACTCCTTGACCCGGCATCACGGAGTTTTCAGGCGGCCTATCAACTGGGGTTGATCGAGGCGAAGGCCGACATTGACACGGTGACTGAACGTGCCGGGCTCCCCGACGCTGTGTCAGAACGCCTGCTTGTCCAGAATCTCGGCAATTATTTCGCTGCTGCGCTGATGATGCCCTATGCGCGTTTTCATGCCGCGTGCGAAGCAACCGGCTATGATCTTGATTTGCTGCAGGCGCGCTTTGGGGCGGGGCTTGAACAAGTCGCCCACCGCTTGACGACGTTGCAGCGGCCCGGTGCGCGAGGTGTGCCGTTCTTTCTGATCCGTGTTGATCGTGCTGGAAATATTTCCAAGCGCTTTTCAGCCGGTGGGTTTCATTTTTCGCGGCACGGCGGAAATTGCGCCTTGTGGTCACCACACAGCGTTTTCGAGCGTCCGGGGCGTATAGAACGTCAGCTTGTCGAAATGGAAGATGGTGTGCGCTATTTGACGATTGCGCGTACGGTCCGTGCTTATGCGCAGCCTTTTGGCGGCGTGCGTCCGGAATATGCCATTGCGATCGGCTGTGAAGCAAAGCACGCGCATGGTCTCATCTATGCGCACGGTCTTGATCTTGATACTGGCGCGGCGGTTCCGATCGGTCTTGGCTGCGAAATTTGCGAACGGCATGATTGTCGCCAGCGCGCGCAACCACCAGCGAACCGTACGCTGATCATCGACGAAAAGCAGCGCGGCCCCAACCCTGTCCGCTTCAGAACAATATAGGTGGCAGGTCGCCGGTGCGCGAATTGCCGCATCTTCCCAAGAATGTGTATGTGTGCTGAAGGAGGAAATTGATGATAATTTTACCGAAGCATGCCTGCATTGTTGTCTGCATAACATATTGAAAAAATATATTTTTATGTGCAGTTTTGCATCAATATTTAAAGGCTGCTATGTGCGTGCCGCTTAGTGAATTCGTCAGGGAATATAAGCTCCTCTACGCGCGGGGACTTGACTCTTGGCGCTGTAAAGGACTGAAAGGGGCCGAAGTGGGGTAGCCTTATCCTGCTTCTGACGCATTCGGGGCGGTTCCGGCATGTGTCAAAACGCATTTTATGCGCGAAATTTATATCGCAACTGGTATTGCCACAGCGCGCGAATTTGCGTCTGCAACACAGTTTTGAATTTCGCACGACTGAAGCGCGCGACGAGGAAATGAGGATGATGGCAGTTCCGGAAAAGCAGGGTCTTTATGACCCCGTCAACGAGCATGATGCATGTGGTGTCGGTTTTATCGCCAATATCAAAGGTGTAAAGACCCATGATATCGTGTCCCGGGGTCTTGAAATCCTGCTCAATCTCGATCATCGCGGCGCCGTCGGCGCCGATCCGCTGGTTGGCGATGGTGCCGGGATTTTGATCCAGCTGCCCGATGCGCTGCTGCGCGAGTGGGCGTCGAGTTCGCGGATCACTTTGCCTGCTCCCGGTGATTATGCCGTTGCGATGTGTTTCCTGCCGCGCGACGACGAATCGCGTGCGGCCGCCGTGCAGCAGCTAGAGCGCTTTATCCATAATGAAGGTCAGATCCTGATCGGTTGGCGCGAGGTGCCAATCGATACGACAGGACTTGGTCAGACCGTGCTCGACCAGATGCCGGTCATTCGGCAAGCGATTGTTGGTCGTGGCGAAAATGTCCGCGATCAGGACGCATTCGAACGCAAGCTGTTGTCGATCCGCAAGCAGACGCAGAATCCGCTTGCCGAGCTTGCTGTCAAAAAAGGTTTATCGGGGCTGGCTCAATTCTATGTGCCGTCATTTTCGACCCGGACAATCGTCTACAAGGGCCTGCTGCTCGCCCATCAGGTTGGCAGTTTCTATGAAGATTTGCGCAATCCGCTGACGAAATCGGCGCTAGCGATGGTGCACCAGCGGTTTTCGACGAATACGTTCCCGTCGTGGAAACTGGCGCATCCTTATCGCTATCTTGCCCATAATGGCGAAATCAACACGGTGCGCGGCAACGTCAACTGGATGAATGCACGGCGGCGCACGCTCGAATCCGACCTGCTTGGCCCGGATCTTGACAAGATGTGGCCGCTGATCCCGCATGGCCAATCGGACACGGCCTGCCTCGACAATGCGCTCGAGCTGCTGGTCGCTGGCGGCTATCCGCTCGCCAAGGCGATGATGGTGCTGATCCCCGAAGCCTGGGCCGGAAACCCGCTGATGGACCCGAAGCGTCGGGCATTTTATGAATATTATGCCGGTGTGATGGAGCCGTGGGATGGCCCGGCGGCGACAGCGTTTACCGATGGTCGCCAGATCGGCGCGACGCTTGATCGCAACGGCCTGCGTCCGGCGCGCTTTATCGTCACTGACGATGATCATGTCATCATGGCGTCGGAATCGGGTGTGCTGCCGATCGACGACAAGAATATTGTCCGCAAGTGGCGTCTCCAGCCCGGCAAGATGCTGCTGATCGACCTCGAAGAAGGCCGCATCGTCGAGGATGACGAGATCAAGGCCACGCTCGCCGAAGCTGCGCCTTATGAGGAGTGGTTGGAAAAGACGCAGTACCAGCTCGAAAAACTGCCGCCTGCACCTGAAGCCGAAGATCACGCCGCGACCAATAATGGCGCAAAGCTGCTCGATCGCCAGCAGGCGTTCGGCTACACGCAGGAAGATATCGGACGCTTTCTTGTGCCAATGGCGCTGAATGCCGATGATCCCATCGGCTCGATGGGTAGCGACGTGCCGATTGCCGTCCTGTCCAAGCGCCCGCGTCTGCTTTACGACTATTTCAAACAGAACTTCGCGCAGGTTACCAACCCGCCGATCGATCCCATTCGCGAACAATTGGTGATGTCTCTGGTGTCGATGATCGGTCCGCGCCCCAACCTGCTTGGGCACCATGCCGGAACGCACAAGCGGCTTGAAGTCGCACAACCCGTGCTCACCAACGATGATCTGGCAAAGATCCGTCAGGTCACCGACGTGCTTGACGGCGCGTTCCGCACGGCGACGATCGATATCACATGGGATGCAAAGCAAGGCCCGGAAGGCATCGAACGGGCCGTTGAGCGCATCTGCATGGAAGCTACCGAAGCGGTGCTTGCCGATCAGAATATTCTGATCCTATCCGACCGTGCGGCGTCGGCTGATCGTATCGCAATTCCTGCGGCGCTCGCCACGGCTGCCGTGCATCATCAGCTTATCCGCCAGGGGCTGCGCATGCAGACCGGGCTTGTGGTTGAAACCGGCGAAGCACGCGAAGTGCACCATTTCTGCGTGCTTGCAGGTTATGGCGCGGAGGCCGTCAACCCGTATCTTGCGTTTGAAACGCTCGAATCCATACGGGTAAAGGACAAGATGCCGCTCAGCACCGCAGAGGTTGAGAAAAACTATATCAAGGCCATCGGCAAAGGTATTTTGAAGGTCATGTCCAAGATGGGCATTTCGACCTACCAGTCCTATTGCGGCGCGCAGATTTTTGACGCGGTCGGACTGGCTTCGCCTTTTGTCGAAAAATATTTCACCGGCACGATCACGACGGTCGAAGGCATCGGTATTGATGCCGTTGCCGAAGAAACCGTGCGCCGTCACCGCGACGCCTATGGCGACAATCCGATCTATCGCAAGATGCTCGATGTTGGCGGCACCTATGCCTACCGCCTGCGCGGCGAGGATCATGCATGGACGCCTGATACCATCGCCGGGCTGCAACATGCCGTGCGTGGCAATCTGCCCGAATCCTATGCCAAGTTTGCGAGCGCGATAAACGATCAAAGCGAACGCCTGTTGACGCTGCGCGGGCTGATGGATTTCAAAATGGCCGAGACGCCCATCGACATAAGCGAGGTCGAACCGGCAAGCGAGATCGTCAAGCGTTTCTCGACCGGCGCGATGAGCTTCGGTTCGATCTCGCGCGAGGCGCATACGACGCTGGCTATAGCCATGAACCGTATCGGTGGCCGGTCGAACACGGGCGAGGGCGGCGAGGAAGTCGACCGCTTCACCCCGCTGCCGAACGGCGATTCGATGCGCTCTGCGATCAAGCAGGTCGCTTCGGGCCGCTTTGGCGTGACGACCGAATATCTGGTCAATGCCGACGATATCCAGATCAAGATGGCGCAGGGTGCAAAACCCGGCGAAGGCGGGCAATTGCCTGGCCACAAGGTTGACGCGAACATTGCCAAGGTTCGGCATTCGACGCCCGGTGTTGGCCTGATTTCACCGCCACCGCACCATGACATCTACTCGATCGAAGATCTGGCGCAGCTCATTCACGATCTGAAGAACGTCAATTCAGGCGCGCGGATTTCTGTGAAGCTCGTCTCCGAGGTTGGCGTTGGCACGGTTGCTGCTGGCGTCAGCAAGGCACGCGCTGATCACGTCACGATTTCGGGCTTTGAAGGCGGGACGGGTGCATCGCCGCTGACCTCGCTGACGCACGCGGGCAGCCCATGGGAAATCGGCCTTGCCGAAACGCAGCAGACGCTGCTTCTGAACGGGCTGAGAAGCCGCATCGCCGTGCAGGTCGATGGCGGTCTGCGGACCGGGCGTGATGTGGCGATTGGCGCTCTGCTCGGTGCGGACGAGTTCGGCTTTGCAACTGCGCCGCTGATTGCGGCGGGCTGCATCATGATGCGCAAATGTCACCTCAATACCTGTCCGGTCGGTGTTGCGACGCAGGACCCGATCCTGCGCAAGCGCTTCACGGGCCAGCCTGAACATGTCATCAACTACTTCTTCTTCGTCGCTGAAGAGATGCGTCAGATCATGGCACAGCTCGGCTTCCGCACGGTCGATGAAATGATCGGTCGGGTTGACCGGCTTGATATGCGCAAGGCATTGAGCCACTGGAAGGCGGCGGGCATTGATCTGGCGCGGGTCCTGTATCAGACGCCGATTAAGGATGGTGCGCCATTGCATCAGGTCGACACGCAGGATCATGGTCTTGACGCCGCGCTCGATCAGCAATTGATCCGCGAAGCCATGTCTGCCCTTGATAAGGTGCAGCCGGTCCGTATCGAAACCCCAGTGCGCAACATCAACCGCACGGTCGGCGCGATGCTGTCGGGTGAAGTGGCAAAGCGCTATGGCCATACAGGCCTTCCCGACAACACCATATCGATTAAGCTTGATGGCGTTGCGGGGCAAAGCTTCGGCGCGTTTCTTGCTCATGGCGTGACGTTGGAGCTAAGCGGCGACGCCAATGATTATGTCGGCAAGGGCCTGTCGGGTGGGCGCGTCATTGTGCAACCACCTGAAGACACCAAGCGCGATGCTGGCGAAAACATCGTCGTTGGCAACACTGTGCTTTACGGCGCGATTGCAGGCGAAGCCTTTTTCGAAGGCGTTGCGGGCGAACGATTTGCGGTGCGGAATTCGGGCGCCATTGCGGTCGTCGAGGGCGTTGGCGATCATGGCTGCGAATATATGACAGGTGGCGTGGTCGTCGTGCTTGGAAAGACCGGGCGCAACTTCGCCGCTGGCATGTCGGGCGGTCTCGCCTATGTTTATGACAGCGACGGAACGTTCCGCAGTCGCTGCAACATGGCGATGGTTGATGTCGAGCCACTGCAGGTGATCGATGAGGACGATGGCGCCGGACGTCCGGTTCAACGCGCGATCGACGTCAATGATTATGGTATGGGCGATGTGCTGCGCCATGATGCCGACCGGCTTCGGATTCTGCTTGAACGCCATCATTTGCACACGGGTAGCCCAAAGGCCGGCAGCTTCCTTGACGATTGGCCGGCGGTCATCGACAAGTTCGTCAAGGTGATGCCAAAGGATTACCGGCGGGCGTTGCAGGAACTTGAAACGGCGCGAAGCGATGCGCCTTCGGTTGCGGCGGAATGAATCTCGGGTTGGAGAGTTAAGTCATGGGTAAAGTCACGGGCTTTCTTGAAATTGAACGCCACGATCGCAGCTATGCCAAGCCTGAAGAGCGGCTGAAAAACTGGAACGAGTTCGCGGTGCCTCTGCCCGAAGATGAACTGCGTCAACAGGCAGCCCGCTGTATGGATTGCGGCATTCCATTTTGTCACAATGGTTGCCCGGTCAACAATCTGATTCCGGACTGGAACGACCTCGTCTACGAAGGCGACTGGCGCATGGCGCTAGAGACGCTGCATTCGACGAATAACTTCCCCGAATTTACCGGCCGCATCTGCCCGGCGCCGTGCGAGGCTTCGTGCACACTCAATATTGAGGACACGCCGGTCACCATCAAGACAATCGAATGCCAGATTATCGATCGTGGCTGGGAAGAAGGCTGGATCGAACCGCAAGTGCCCGCGCATAAGAGCGGCAAGCGTGTTGCCGTCGTCGGGTCGGGGCCTGCGGGCCTTGCCTGTGCGCAACAACTGGCACGCGTTGGACATGCCGTCACCGTATTTGAAAAGAACGACCGTGTTGGCGGACTGCTGCGTTACGGCATTCCCGACTTCAAGATGGAAAAGCATCTGATCTCGCGCCGTGCAAAGCAGATGGAGGCCGAAGGCGTCGAATTCCGCACCGGCGTTGAAATCGGGGTTTCGACATCGGTGAACTCTCTGCTCGACAACTATGATGCGGTGATCATGTCGGGCGGCGCGGAAAAGCCGCGCGGCCTTGATATCCCGGGGGCGGAGCTTTCGGGCGTGCATTTTGCGATGGATTTTCTGACCCAGCAGAACAAGCGCAATGCAGGCGACGATGAACTGCGTGCAGCGCCCGGTGGGACGCTGAGCGCAATGGGCAAGCATGTGATTGTCATTGGCGGTGGCGATACCGGATCGGACTGTGTCGGGACATCGAACCGTCAAGGCGCGCAATCGGTCACTCAGCTTGAAATCATGCCGCGTCCGCCGGAAAAGGAAAACAAGGCGTTGACCTGGCCTGATTGGCCGCTGCGTTTGCGTACATCGTCAAGTCATCTTGAAGGCTGTGAACGCGACTGGGCCGTACTTGCCAAGCGCGCAATCGGCTCGGCTGGCAAGATTGAAGCGCTCGAATGCGTTCGTGTCGAATGGGTAAAGGCCGATAATGGCCGTATGGACATGCGCGAGATTCCAGGCAGTGAATTTGAACTGAAGGCCGACCTTGTTTTGCTTGCTATGGGCTTTGTCGGCCCAAGCAAGGCCGGCATGATCGATCAGTCGGGTGTTGCGCTTGATGCACGCGGCAATGTGCAGGCCAATACCGTCAATTACAAAACCAGCATCAACCGCATGTTTGCGTGCGGTGACATGCGCCGTGGTCAGTCGTTGGTGGTCTGGGCGATCCGCGAGGGCCGTCAGTGCGCGCGCGCCGTCGATGAAATGCTGATGGGATCGAGCCTGCTGCCGCGCTAGGTGGTGCTGATATCAATTGCAGGCTTTGCAATTCTCGCGGCGAGGGTTAAGTCCCATCCGCGCAGGACTGCAATAGGGGTTTGATTGATGCGAATTGCGATGATCGGCACAGGATATGTTGGTCTTGTGTCGGGAGCCTGTTTTTCCGAATTCGGTCATCACGTTACCTGCGTCGATCTGAATGAAAACGTTATTGATCGCTTGAAGGCGGGTGAAATTCCGATCTTCGAACCCGGTCTTGATGACCTTGTTGCGCGAAACGCCAAGGCTGGTCGTCTGTCCTTTACCACCAGTCTTGCCACAGGCGTCAAAGGTGCCGACGCAGTGTTCATCGCCGTTGGCACGCCAAGCCGTCGCGGCGATGGCCATGCGGACCTGACCTATGTCTATGCTGCGGCGCGTCAGGTCGCAGAGGCTGTCGATAGCCCGTGTGTGATCGTCAACAAATCGACCGTGCCCGTCGGGACCGCAGTCGAAGTTGAAAAAATCGCCCGCGAGGTGGCACCCGATAAAGCGATTAGCGTCGCTTCAAATCCTGAATTCCTGCGCGAAGGTGCGGCAATCGAAGATTTTACACACCCCGACCGAGTTGTCTGTGGTGTTGCTGACGATCATACGAAAGATGTTCTGCAGTCCATTTACCGTCCGCTATCCTTGCGTGAAGTGCCGATCCTGTTCACCGACCGCCCTACGGCAGAGCTTATCAAATATGCCGCGAACGCCTTTCTTGCGACCAAGATCAGCTTCATCAACGAAATGGCCGACCTTTGTGAGAAGGTTGGTGCCGATGTGCAGGGCGTCGCCAAGGGCATTGGCCTTGATAAGCGTATCGGCCCGAAATTTCTGCACCCCGGCCCAGGCTATGGCGGGTCATGTTTTCCCAAGGACACGCTCGCGCTCTTAAAGACGGCCGAAGACAATGCTGTCCCGCTGCAGATCGTCGCCGCGACGGTCAAGGTCAATGACGAACGCAAACGCGCAATGGCCGATCGTATCATCGCGGCCTGCGGCGGTTCGGTTAAGGGCAAAACTATCGGCGTGCTTGGCCTCACCTTCAAACCTAACACCGACGATATGCGCGATGCGCCAAGTCTGGTCATCATCCCCGCATTGCAGGCGGCGGGGGCAACGGTGAAGGCCTATGACCCAGAGGGTATGGAGATTGCCACGCCGATGCTTCCGGGTGTCGAGATGTGTTCAAATGCGTATGCCGCGCTTGAGGGGGCCAATGCTGCTGTGTTGTTGACAGAGTGGAACGAGTTTCGGGCGCTTGATCTGGATGATTTGTCGAGAAGCAGCGGGATGTCAGCATTTGTCGACCTCAGAAATGTCTATCCCCGCAATGACATGGTTGACCGTGCGTTTCTTTATCATTCAATCGGACGATAATTATAGGGTCGGGCGCTACAAAGGTGTGTGTTTAAACTATGGGCCAAATGAATTGGCGTGCTATGCACACATGCCGCATATTGGCGCTCATTATGGTATACGGATAAATTATGGCCGGTCATCCAGGACCATCACCTTCTGCCGAAATAGGCATTGATGAAATTGAAATCGGTGAATTGCTTCAAACGATTAAAAGAGGCTGGAAGCTGATTGTCCTGTGCGTTGCTGGGTGTTTGTTACTGGGGCTTTTCTATCTTCATGTTGCGACATATCGATACGCGATAACGATGCAAGTGACGCCTGCCAGTGGCGGCTCGACTATGGGTATGTCGGGAAAGCTGGGCAGCCTCGCTGAAATGGCAGGTGTGAACTTGCCGACCAATCCAGGGCAGTTGTCGTTCGATCTTTATATTGAAGGTTTAACAAGCCGACAGGCCGCCACTCTGCTTTCAAAAGACAAGGCGCTGATGCAGCATATCTTTGCCAGTGAGTGGAATCCGGATTTGGAAAGATGGGTCGAACCCACAGGGGTTGTGCCCAGCCTCAAAAAACTGGTCAGGACTATTATTGGCGCCCCGAGTTTGAAATGGTCGCCGCCTGATGCTGGCCGTCTGCAACTCTATCTTGGCAAGACGATTGACATCGCCAAGGACAAGGAAAGCCCGATCGTCGTGATCAGTCTTCTGAACTCCGATCCCGTCATGGGGAGCCAGTTGATGAAACAACTGCATGAAGAGGTTGATAGCTATCTTCGGGAACGCATGGTGGTGCGTGCTTCAACTTATGTGGCGTATTTGCAGGACAAGATTGCACGGACAAATGTTCAGGAATATCGGATCGCTCTGGCTAATGCGTTGGCTGAACAGGAAAAGATGAAGATGATGGCCAGCTCCAGCTTGCCCTTTGCGGCCGAGCCATTTGGGGATCCCGAGGCAACGATCAAGCCTGTCTCGCCAAATGCCGTTCTCGTCCTGGCCATCGCTCTGTTCGCGGGCTTTGGGGTCGGAATTTTACTTGCTTTTATAATTGGCTATCGCAATCAAGTGTCGTCGGTGGATGTTGACGAGAACGGGGTCGCCTGACCGGGATCAGACTTCTGACGAGCGAACCACGGAATCGTACACGGCCTCATATTTGGCAACGCACTCAGGCCATGAAAAATTGCCTGCCCAATTCTGGCATTGGTTGCCCATGGTCTGCACATCGGCTGGTGACATGGCTGCGATGCGTTCGATTGCGTGTGCAAAGCTCTGCGGGTCGTTCGCACTGTATAAATAGCCGGTGATGCCGTCGCGGACAACTTCCGGGAATGCGCCGCTATCTGGCCCTATAGACGGCCTGCCAGCCGCAGCAGCTTCAATCACGGGCAAGCAGAATGTTTCAAATGCAGATGCGGTTACGAATGCTTTTGCCCGTTCGATAAGCTGGGGCAATTCAGTCCGATCTATGTGGCCGATAAAACGGATACGTGCGTCTTGGCAGCTATTTTCGAGCCGTGTGCGCTCGGCACCATCGCCTGCAATCAGAAGTGGAACATCGATTTGCGTCTGTTCATATAAGTCGATCAGGTCGCCGACAAACTTGTCGGGGTCGATGCGTCCCAGATAAAGGAAATACTCTCCCGTAGCATATGTGTGCTCTTTGGAATGCGGCGGAGAGAATTGGACGCCGTTATGGATGACAATCGCGGACTGGATCCCTGCTGTATGTAGTTCTGGTTCCAAAGACCGGCTAACGATCGTTACGGCCCGGCTTCGCTTCAACGCACGCGCGATGAAGTGCCGCCGAATGCACTTGCTAATCCACTTAGCGGCCCTGAGGCCGAACATAAAATTCAGCCTGCCTGTAAAACCATGATAAGTGGTAATTAGTCGAGAGGAGGGAAGAAATAAACTTAACATCGCATGATGGCAATTGATCACATCATAATGATTTTTGTTTTTCCAAATATACAGAATACAGGTAAAAATATTTTGTAATTTAACTATAAAATTCAATTTATTATTGAATTTTATAACCTTGTAATCTGTGCATTCTATATTTCTTCCAAGTGGTGCGAAGACATGAACGGCGTGTCTTTCTGACAGTGATTTTGCCAACTCATGTGCAAATACATCTGATCCACGACCATGCTTCATGCTGGAATTTATGATCGCTATTATCATAACTGCTTATTTTCCACCTCTTGTCACTTCAATCAAAGCTACCGATGCATGCGTCATGCCGGTGCGGTTGATGGAGAAGAAGGTGTCGATGCCTCACCGGTTTTGGCTATAGGCGCAGTGCGTTCGTTATAGCTGCGGGCCAACCCGATGAGCATGCCGCATGCCGCCCAGAGGAGCAGAGCTGAAGGCGCTGTGCGAATAACAGAATCTACCGATGCCCAAAGCAGCAACCCGGCAGTGCCGGCCAGGAGGCCCGCCGCTCTGCGCTGTAACAAACCATCGGCCATTTTAGAAATCTGCATCAAGATACTGATCAGTTTCCACCATATCAGGATGAAAAAGCTCATCCCCAATAATCCCGTTTCCATGATGATTCGGATCCATTCATTATGGGGTTCCTGTACCGGGCCGAGATGATCGTAGCCGAGGCCGCCGCCGAGCAACAGAAATTTTGGGTCAGACAATAGCTCGATATATGTCAGCCAGGTCCTAATCCGCCATGTCAGGGAATTATCTTCTTGGCTCAATTCATTGATGC
>JBFKAE010000040.1:0-22743 GCA_041621755.1 Sphingomonadaceae bacterium
AGACTGCATCAGAAAATGCGTTAGTGCTTGCGCGTCTACAGGCGTAGGTTCGCCACTGAGAGAGTCGGTGGCGTTATGCCTCGACTCCGCCTCACGAGACATGAACCAAAATCCAGGAGAGAGATTATGGCCCTTAAAGGCAGCAAAACCGAAGATAATCTGAAAGCGGCATTCGCAGGCGAAAGCCAAGCCAATCGCCGGTATCTGTACTTCGCACAGAAGGCCGATATCGAAGGCTATAACGATGTGGCCGCGGTGTTCCGTTCGACTGCAGAAGGCGAAACCGGCCACGCACACGGTCATCTTGAGTATCTGGAGGAAGTCGGCGATCCGGCAACCGGTCTTGCGATCGGCGGTACGTCCGACAATCTGAAGTCGGCTGTTGCGGGTGAAACGCACGAATATACCGACATGTATCCGGGTATGGCACGCACCGCGCGTGATGAAGGCTTTGATGAAATTGCCGACTGGTTCGAAACGCTTGCAAAGGCTGAAAAGAGCCACGCTGGCAAGTTCCAGAAGACGCTCGACACGCTCGACGCCTGATCTGTGTTGCGGGAGGGGTGCGTCCCCTCCCGCCTCCTAAAAATGTAACCACGAGGAATCGCCATGCGCGAAGGCAGTCTTGATGCGCCGATACGGCATCCCATTGATTGGGAGAACCCGGACTTTTACGACGAGCAAAAGCTTGACGCAGAGCTGGAGCGGGTTTTCGACATCTGCCACGGTTGCCGCCGCTGCTTTAATCTTTGCGACAGCTTTCCGACATTGTTCGACCTTGTAGACGAGTCCGAAACCGGCGAGGTCGATGGGCTTGACCCCAAAACCGATTACAAGAAAGTCGTCGACGAATGCACATTGTGCGACATGTGCTTCATGACGAAGTGCCCCTATGTGCCGCCGCACGAATTTGGCCTCGACTTTCCGCATCTGATGCTGCGTGCGCGCGCTGTTGAACATAAAAAGGGCAAAACAACGCTTGCCGATAGCGAGCTTGCCAAAACCGACCGCAATGGCCGTCTTGCACAGCCGCTTGCGCCGCTCGTCAACTGGGCGACGAAAGAAGGCAATATGCTGACCCGTCCGATCATGCAGGCGGTGGCCGGCATCGATAGCAAGGCCTATCTGCCGCCCTACGCCAAAAAGCCGCTCGACAAGCGCAGCGAACTGGCTGCGTTGCCAATAAACGCAGATGCGCCTGCAAAGGGCCGCAAGGTCGCGCTTTATACGACCTGTTTTGCCAATTGGAATGAACCTGGCCCGGGTGAAGCCGCGATCCGCGTCCTGAAGCATAATGGCGTTGAAACAAAATTTGTCTATCCGGGGTGCTGCGGCATGCCGAAACTTGAAAATGGTGATCTTGCCGCCGTTGCCGAGCAAGCGCGCACCGTCGCACAGACATTCGCGCCGCTTATTGACGAGGGCTATGATGTCGTCGCGGTGACGCCGAGCTGTGCATTGATGTTGAAATTCGAATGGCCGTTGATCGTGACGGACGATCCGCTGGTCAAGAAACTGTCAGAGGCTACGTTCGACATTACCGAATATGTCGTCAATATTGCCAAAACTGAAGGTCTTGCAGACGGCATGCAACCGCTTGGCGGTGATATCGCCATTCACTTGCCTTGTCACAGCCGCGCGCAGAATATGGGGCCAAAGGGCGCCGAGATGCTGCGGCTTATTCCGGAGTCCGAGGTCAGCGTCGTCGAACGTTGCTCGGGCCACGGCGGAAAATGGGGCATGTTCAAGGAAAATTTCGCCACCGCACTTAAGGTCGGCAAGACGGCAGGCAAGCAGATGCTGCGCACCGAGGCGACATATATGGTGTCAGAATGCCCGCTCGCCGGACCGCATTTGAAACAGGTGATGGAGCAAGACGGCGGGGCAGGGGTACCGGAACAGGTGCCGCACCCGATCGAACTCGTCGCCCGCGCCTACGGATTTTAGGAGGATATTTATGCCCCGTGACTCGCACAGGATTGAACCGACGGACATTATTGATCTGGACACCTACGCCACCAGGCGCGGCGAGCTGCGTGCCGCGCAGATCGCGGTCAAGGCAAAACGCCGTGTGTCGATTGGGCCTTATGCCACGGTGACCTTTGAATCCTATGACAGTATGTGGCTGCAAATCCATGAAATGCTGCGCATTGAACGTGGCGGAGAAGCGCAAATTCCCGACGAGCTTGCGGCTTATAATCCGATGATCCCCAATGGGTCTGAACTGACCGCGACTTTGATGTTCGAGATTGATGACCCGAAGCTGCGTGCGTCCATACTCGGGCGGCTCGGCGGTGTTGAGGATCATATCTATCTGCATGTTGGCGAAAGCCGGGTAAGCGCCGTTCCCGAAGGCGATGTCGAGCGCAGCACGGCGGATGGCAAAGCGTCGTCCGTGCATTTTCTGCATTTCCCGTTCACGCCTGCACAAATCGCCGACTTCAAAAGCGGCACGGGGCAGGTGCTGCTTGGCATTGATCATCCGAACTATGGCCACATGGCGATCCTGAATGGCGATCAACGCGACGAACTGGCACGCGATTTCGCCTGAGTTCCTATTATTCTGAATAGAAAACCCCTCCAGTCCTGTGTGGGCTGGAGGGGTTTTCATGTGCTTTGCCGATTTACCGCTGCTGCCTGGCTTTGCGGACGCCCGCGCCATAGTCGGGGTGTACCTGATCGAACAGCTTGATCTGTCGTTCGACAATATATTCGGGCGCATCGCCAAAGGCGGCAGCGATATTGTCGAACAGCCGCTGCTTCTGCCCATCGTCGAACAGGTTGAAAAGCGCCCGCGGCTGGGCGAAGTCGTCATTGCCTTCGCGGTGATTATAGCGGTCGGCATCACCTGAAATCTGCAATGGCGGTTCCAGCATGGACTTGTCCTCGACCGGGCCGCTGAAGCTGTTCGGTTCGTAATAGGCGTCCGGGTTCGGATTGTTCGGGGTGAAGCGCATCGCGCCGTCCTTGTGATAGTGGTGGACCGGGCATTTCGGGGCATTGACTGGCAACGCCTCATAATGCGTGCCGATCCGGTGTCGATGCGCATCGGCGTAAGAGAATATCCGTGCCTGCAACATCTTGTCGGGGGAAAAGCCGATGCCCGGCACAATGTTCGACGGGCTGAATGCCGCCTGTTCGATTTCCGCAAAATAATTGTCGGCGTTGCGATTAAGCTCGAACACGCCAATGTCGATCAGCGGATAATCGCCGTGCGGCCAGACCTTTGTCAGATCAAATGGATTATACGGCGTCTTGTCGGCGTCGGTTTCCGGCATGATCTGCACCTGCATTTTCCATTTCGGGAAATCGCCGTTTTCGATGCTGATGAACAGGTCTTCCTGCGTTGACTCACGCGTCCGTCCGACGACGTTCGCAGCCTCTGCATTTGTCCAGTGCTTGTGACCCTGCAGCGTCTTGAAATGGAACTTGACCCAATAGCGCTTATTGTCGGGGCTGATCAGGCTGAAAGTGTGTGACCCATAGCCATTAATGTGGCGCACATCGGTCGGCAGGCCGCGGTCCGACATCAGGATCGTTACCTGATGCAGCGATTCCGGGCTTAGCGACCAGAAATCCCACATGGCCGTCGGTGAGCGTAAGTTGGTCCGCGGATGGCGCTTTTGCGTATGGATGAAGTCGGGAAACTTGACGGGGTCACGCACGAAGAACACCGGCGTATTATTCCCGACCAGATCCCAATTGCCGTCCTCGGTATAGAATTTCAGTGCAAAGCCGCGAACGTCGCGTTCGGCATCGGCTGCGCCGAGTTCGCCTGCAACGGTTGAAAAGCGGGCAATCATTGGCGTCTTAGCGCCGGGTTGCAGCGCTTTTGCCTTGGTGTATTTCGAAATATCGCCCGTTATTGTGAGCGTGCCATGCGCGCCCCAGCCCTTGGCATGGACGACGCGTTCGGGAATTCGCTCGCGGTTCTGATGGGCGAGCTTTTCAATAAGCTGGTAATCCTGAAGCAAGAGCGGCCCACGCGGTCCCGCGCTCAGCGAGTTTTGATTGTCGGCTACCGGCGCACCTGCGCTTGTGGTCATGGTCGGGCGTTTGTCGGTCATAAAAGGTCTCCTTCTGGAAACCTTTTACCATTCTCTATTAATCGAATCTAACGAGGCTTTATTGTCAGTGTGATCGATTTAATCGATAAATATCATCAACAGGAGTTGCGCCAAATCAATGCACTTGTAGAATCCATGACACCCGAACGGGGCCGCCTGCGATAATGAACCGGGGTCGGGCTTTGGGTGTAGAAAGGGGCGGAGACGCCCCCCGGCTTCTCCACCCCTTATTTACTCTCCAGTGGAGAGACGATGTTTGAAAATGTCAGGTCGATGCAGACTCGCGATCGTAAAGTGCGCGGTAATGTTGTGTGCGAGTGACCCGCAATCCAGCCATGCCCGAGCGGTCGACGGCGCGTTCCCATGTCGCGAATTCTTCCAGCGTCAGGCTATAGCGCTCGCAGGCTTCGTCGGCGGTCAGCAGTCCACCCTTTACCGCAGAGACGACTTCCGCTTTGCGGCGGACGACCCAGCGGCGGGTGTTCGCCGGTGGCAATGTATCCAGAGTCAACGCCTCGCCCAGGGGCCCGATAACTGATGCGGGACGAAATTTCTGATTTTCCATCATTGTTATTTTTGCTCCAACAGCCTGCTTATTGCGATCTCACAAACCCACCTTAACGCCGACCACCTAAGGAACGGCTAAATGCCAAGGTAAACAGGCTGGAAACTGATATTAATTTTCGTCATTTCCGTATTCGCAGCTTGTTCTGTTCCGGCAATACAACACACGGGTTAAAATATTGGGTTGTGCCGACTCCGTCCCGATTTTCGAGAAGCGTGCAGCACGAGTGGGCTGATTTCACATTTTTGCGCTCTCTTGTGCAAAAACATGGATCAGTATGGATGTATGGCGGTTTTCCGTACATTCGATTGTCGAGCGGTGCGCGGGTTAGTAGATTTTTCTTTGGAATTACAATCGCAATTACCGTTGTCTCTTGTAAAAATTGTGCTAGGCGCCCTTCTGAATATGAGCATTGATCTTGATCTTGGAGTGGCGTCTGGTCGCAAGCGTGTCGTCGTCGCCATGTCTGGCGGCGTCGATTCGAGCGTCGTTGCCGCACTTGTCGCCGAGGCCGGTTACGAGACAATCGGTGTCACGCTGCAGTTATACGATCATGGTCAGGCGGTTGGGCAGCCGGGCACATGTTGTGCAGGCAGCGACATCCACGATGCGCGACGGGTCGCCGAAAAAATTGGCATCCCGCACTATGTGCTCGACTATGAAACGGCGTTCAAGGACAGCGTCATCGAAGAGTTCGCCGACGAATATGCGCGTGGCCGCACGCCGATACCGTGTGTCAAATGCAACCAGACGGTGAAATTTCGTGACTTGCTTGGCATGGCCAAGGAGCTTGGTGCCGATGCGCTGGCTACGGGCCATTATGTTCGGCGGACGATCGGCGGGGAAGGAGCCGAGTTGCACCGTGCGATCGATCCCGCACGCGACCAGAGCTATTTCCTGTTTGCAACGACGGCAGGGCAACTCGACTTTCTGCGCTTCCCGCTTGGCGGCATGGAAAAGTCGGCGGTGCGCGGCCATGCGGAGCGTTTTGGCCTGGGCGTCGCCAACAAGCCCGACAGTCAGGATATCTGTTTTGTGCCAAATGGCGACTATGCCAATATCGTCAAAAAATTGCGCCCCGAAGCTGGCGAGCCGGGCGATATCATCGATTTGGCAGGCACTGTGATCGGGCGCCACAAGGGCCTTATTCACTATACAGTCGGTCAACGGCGGGGCATCGAAATTGGCGGCCTTGCCGACCCCGTTTATGTTGTGCGGCTGGACCCTGAAACACGGCGACTGGTTGTCGGTCCAAAAGAAGCGCTTGGCGTAAGCGCGACGGTGCTTGGCGAGATCAATTGGCTCGGCGGTGTCTTGCCGTCGGGCGGGCTTGCAGTGGAAGCCAAGGTGCGCTCGATGGCAAAGCCCGCACCGGCATGGTTCGACGGCAAAAGCGTTCGCTTCGACAATCCCGAATATGGTGTCGCACCGGGACAGGCTTGCGTGATGTACGCGGGCAGCCGCGTGCTCGGCGGTGGCTGGATCGAAGAGACGGTCTCGGCGCTCGAGACCATGGCGGCCTGAATGCAGTTCGCGCGCTGGTCATTTGCATTGGCCGCCGCGTGGGGGGTGTTCATGCTCCTGCCGCTTTATTTTCAGGAAGACTGGTACGTCATCGTCTTTCCTCCGGCCTTGACGCATCCTGAATTTTTTTACGCCTTCATCACAACCGGCCTGACCATGCAGTTCATTTTTATACTGATAGCGATGGAGCCGTTACGGTTACGTCCCGTGATGCTCGCCGGCATTGCGGTGAAGATCGGTTTTCCGACAACCTATCTCGTCCTGTACTATGGAGGGCGACTTGATCTTGTATCGCTGAAATATGCGTTACCCGACTTTGTTTTTGCCGCTCTTTTTCTCCTGTCCTATCTGCGGTTGCGATCGTCTGACACGCTATTTCGCGGATGAAATCCGGCTGAGCCGCGCCCAGACGGGCAGGTGGTCGCTTGCGCGCTTGGCGGTCGGCGACATGTGGACGCCACTATCGTCGACATCGAAATGATCGGATATGAAAATACGGTCGAGTGTTGCGACCGGCCGCCTTGTATGAAAGCTGGGGCCACACGCAGCACAGCGATGGTAGCGTTCGAATTCGCGAATGGCGCGACCGCTATTGGTCCAGGCGTTTAGATCGCCCATCAGGATGCTCGGAATCTGTACAGTGCGTTCGTTCAAATGATCCACCAGAGACTTTGCCTGCATGGGTCTGTAAAGGCCTGAAATATCAAGATGCATGCCGACGATGCGCAGGGGTTCTCCATCAATGTCGAGGTCGGCAAGGACGGCGCCACGCGGTTCGAGCGTTGGGAGAAACAGCGGTTCGCCATGTATGATCTTGTGCCCTTTTTTGACGAGAATGGCGTTGCCGTGCCAACCGATGCTTTCTGAATGTTCGTCGAGCGGGACGGCGACATAATCGGTGTCCGATTGAAGCATAGCGAGCGGCAAGGCGCTTGAGCGCATGCCAATGCGGCGGTCTGCTTCCTGCAGTGCAACGACATCGGCGTCGAGTTCATTAAGAACGTCAATGATACGCGCGGGGCGTCGTACGCGGTCAAGTCCGATGGCCTTGCGCATATTATAGCTGGCGACGGTGATCGGTTGCTTAGATATAAAGGACTCCGTCGATGACTTTGACACATGTGCCGCGTAGCGCAGCGCGTGCACCGTCTACTGTGCAGTCAAGATAACCGCCACGCGCCGATGCCTGATAGGCCTTGAAACTGTTTCTGCCCAGACGATCAGCCCAGTATGGCGCGAGAAAGGCGTGTGCGGATCCTGTTACCGGGTCTTCGTCTATGCCGCCGCCCGGAGCAAAAACCCGGCTGACGACGTCGTAATTGCGTCCTGTGTCGGCTGGTGCGGTGGCAACAAACAAGATGTTTCCAAGCGCCCCGAGCGCAGCGATGTCGGGTCTGAGGGCGCGGATTTCTGCTTCACTCTCATAGACCGCTATATAGGCGTCGCGATGTCCACTGCGTATACGCAAGGCGACAGGATTGCCGCCAAGTGCGGAAAGGACAGTCGCGTCCTCGTGATCTTCGGACAACCATATCGGAAGGTCGAGCGTCAATGCATCGCCATCGCGCGTCACTGACAGGATGCCAGCCTGGCGGGTTTTGAAACGCACCATATTCATCTCGTCATGCAACGACAGAATATGAAACCCGCTGGCAAGTGTGGCGTGCCCGCACATTGCGACTTCGACGCTCGGCGTGAACCATCGCAAATGATAATCAGCGTCCGAGTCCGCGCACGGCGTCAGAAACGCCGTTTCGGACAGGTTCATTTCCAGTGCTATCGATTGCAGGACAGCATCGTCCAGCCAGTCATCAAGCCGTATGACAGCCGCTGAATTGCCTTCGAACGGACGTGCGGCGAAAGCGTCGATCTGCGAAAATTTCAATTCGGTCATCTGGCCTCACGCTTGCTACTCAGGTCCTGTCGTCATGAAACACGTTCGGAATGGAGGTCTATATGTGCTGTAGCGTTCGGTTTTGCCATATCAGTCGGCGAATTGAGCATCTTCGGGCGGGGCAAGTGGTGTCGGTGTGTCGATGTGGCCGCGCGGGTCGACGTGGACCAGGACTTCGGTGCCGGGGAAGGATTGTTCGATAGCCACCTCTACGCGGTCGACAATCGTATGTGCGGCACGCACGGTCATGTCCGGGTCGACCCAGATGTGAAACTGAATGAAGTCGTGCGCACCCGAACGTCGTGTGCGCAGATCGTGAATGCCTTCGACCCCCTCAAGCCCAACGACGATATCCTGAATTTCGCGCCGCCGCCCTTCGCTCCATTCGCGATCCATTAACACGTCGATCGCGCGGTGAGCCGCTTTGTAGCCATTCCACGCGAGCCAGACGGCAATCAGAAAACCAAAGATTGCGTCGACACCGCGAATGCCAAGAATGCCATCAAGGACAAGCGCAACGATCACAGAGAGGTTGAGTGCAAGGTCGGATTGATAATGAACCTGATCGGTTTCGATGGCGATCGATTCGGTTCGGCGTACGATGGCCTTCTGATAAGCGACAAGCGCGAAGGTCACTAGAATTGCAAAAATCGAAACGCTGATACCAAGTTCGGGTTCGGAAGGTGCAACCGGTTCCATGATGCGCGTGATGGCGCGCCATCCAATGCCGACCGCGGAAAACCCGATCAGCATGGTCTGCATCAGCGCTGCGACAGCCTCGGCCTTGCCGTGCCCAAAGCGATGATCGTGGTCGGCAGGCTCGGCCGCGACCTTAACCCCGATCAGCGTGACAAGTGCGGCAATAAGGTCAAGCCCGGTATCGGCGAGCGAGGCCAGCATGGAGACCGACCCGGTCTCGGCCGTTGCATAGAGTTTAACGACGAGCAGCAGGAGTGCAGTGGCGACAGATGCCAATGCCGCGCGGCGGGTCAGTGAGCCACGCCTTTCGAACCGTGCTGCCTTGCTCATGGATATTCCATCGACATCGTCCAGCCGCCTCCATCTATAGCGCTATATATATAGCGTTCGTGCAGCCTGTCGCGCCGATCGATCCAATATTCGATTCTGGACGGTATGACGCGGTAGCCTGACCAGTGCGGCGGGCGCGGTACGGTCTTGCCTTCGTAAAGTGCTTCTGTTTCCGCAACGCGGGTTTCCAGCGTTTCGCGGCTGTCGAGCGGGCGTGATTGATCGCTTGCCCATGCGCCGATCTGCGAGGCGCGCGGGCGCCCGGCGAAATAGGCGTCTGCCTCAGCGTCCGTGACGGCTTCTGCCCGGCCATCGATGCGTATCTGTCGACGCAGAGATTTCCAATGGAAATTCAGGCCGACAGCGGCATTTTCCGTGATCTCCATACCTTTGCGGCTTTGTGTGTTGGTGAAAAAGCTGAATCCACGTGAGTCATAGGACTTGAGCAGCACCATACGCACTGAGGGTGCGCCCGTTGCTGATGCTGTTGCAAGCGCCATCGCGTTTGCATCGTGTGGCTCGGTGGCCTCTGCCTCCTGAAACCAGGCGGCAAACAGGTCAAACGGATCGAGAGGCAGGTTTTTCAAGTCCATGAGGCACGGAATAGAACGCCTTGGGCGGTGCGGCAACCTGCAGTTGGTTTCAGGATGATTTCATCTGAGATCGCGCTATGAAGAGACGCATCGATAATGGAGGTCGCGCGATGACTGCAGATTTTGAGCGGCGTCTTGCCGCTGAAGCGCTTGGCAGCTTTTTTCTGTTCGCAGGCGTGGTCGGTTCAGGGATTATGGGAGAGCGCCTGTCGGGTGGAAATGACGGCGTTGCGTTGCTTGCCAACGCCATTGCGACAGGTGGCATATTGTACGTTCTGATCACGATGCTGGGTGATATTTCGGCGCATTTCAACCCGGCGGTCAGTTTCGCTATGGCGCTGCGCCGGGACATTACGCCGTTGGTCGCCGGTGCTTTTGTGCTGGTGCAGATTGCCGCAGGTGTCGCCGGTGTATGGGCAGCACATCTGATGTTCGATGTTGACGTCTTGCAGACTTCTTCGAAACTGAGAACGGGAGGTGGGCAGTGGCTTGGCGAGGGCATTGCGACTTTCGGGCTGGTGATCACGATTATCGGAACAGCAAAGCACCGGCCCCACGCGATACCGGCGGCGGTCGCGCTTTATATTACCGCGGCATATTGGTTCACGTCATCAACCAGCTTTGCCAATCCGGCGATTACGATCGCCCGTGCGCTCAGCAACAGTTTTGCCGGGATTGCGCCCGAAAATGTCCCCGCTTTTGTCGGCGCGCAACTCGTTGGCGCAGCGATTGCGGTCTTCGCGGGAAAATTTCTGTTCCCCGATACGCCGGTAAATCCCTTGCCCACAGCCAAATAGCGCCTATTTCATACTCTATGTCTGGATTTTCCTGCAGAGCTATGGTGAGCGTAACAAACGATGAGTGATCTTTATTCCCTTCTGGGCGTCAAACGCGCTGCAAGCGATGCCGAAATCAAGTCGGCATATCGCAAGCTCGCAAAGGAACTGCACCCCGATAAAAACAAGGACAATCCCAAGGCAACCGAGAGATTTTCAAAGGTCACGATGGCCTATGACTTGCTGTCGGACAAGGACAAGCGCGCACAATATGATCGCGGCGAAATTGACGATGAGGGCAACCCCAAAATGCCGTTCGGCTTTGGCGGCGGCGGGCAGGGGCGTGGCCACGCGCGCACCCATGCAGGCGGTGGCGGATTTGGTGGCGATTTCAATTTTTCGGGTTCTGCCGACGATATCCTGTCCGAATTGTTCGGTCGTGGCGGCGGTGGCGGCGGCGGTGGATTTGGCGGCTTTGGTGGTCAGCAAAGACACGCGCCAAAGGGCCGTAACGTCGCCTATAAACTGCCGGTCGCATTTACCGAGGCGGCGGAATTGACGCCCCAGCGTGTCACGCTCGCCAGCGGAAAGACAGTTGATCTCAAACTTCCGGCCGGTTTTGTCGATGGCCAGCAAATCCGTCTTGGCGGGCAAGGTGAAGATGGGCCGGGCGGCAAGGGCGATGCGATGGTGACGCTGCACGTCAGCCCGCATAAATATTTCCGCCGCGACGGCGATGATATCAGGCTCGATCTCCCCATTCGGCTTGATGAGGCCGTGCTTGGCGCGAAAATCAAGGTGCCGACGACGAGTGGATCGGTGATGCTGTCTGTGCCTGCGGGCAGCTCATCGGGTAAAATCCTGCGTCTCAAGGGCAAGGGCTTTCACAAGAAAGGCGGTGGACGCGGCGATCAACTTGTGGAAATCGAGATTGTGATTCCGGAAAAGGACGAAGAATTGAAAGCCTTTGTGGAAAATTGGCGCGGTAAATCAACCAACCCCCGCGCAGGCATGGTGTGATCTTGTGAGATGTTGCCCTGAACATGTTTCAGGGGCCGTGGCGTGCGCGTCATGAAACTGCTTGATCGTATCCTGGCCGAGGAGCGCCGCGCCGTGCGTATAGCGGTGCGCGTGGTACAAAAGGTTTGGGAGGACGGCTTTATTCATGCCGGGAATCTCGCTTATCTCTCGATGTTGGCGCTGTTCCCGTTTTTTATCATCGTTGGCACGGTGGCGAGTCTGTTCGGGCGCTCGGAGGACGGTGCGCTTGCGGTTGAAGCGTTTCTGCGGACATTGCCGCCATCAGTGGCGCGCCTGCTTGGCGAACCGATCTCTTCGGTCATGAACCAGACGTCGGCTGGCATCATCACCTTGTCGATTCTGGTCGGTCTGTGGACGACGGCAAGCTACATCGAAACCATCCGCGATATCCTTGCCCGCGCCTACAAGACGCCTAGTGTCTATTCGATCTGGAGACGGCGGTTGGGTAGTCTGGCGCTGATCCTCGGCAGCGTTTTTGTGATGTTGGTGGCGTTCGCAGCGCAAATCGCCTTTGTCGGTGCGGAGCGGTTTGTCGAAAGTTTCCTGCCCTGGGCATCGGGGATGATCGAGGTCGGGCGTATCGGTCCGATGGCGATGCTAGTGATCGCGCTTTATGTGCTGTTTTTAAGTCTGACGCCGGGGCAATTTCGCAAGGGATCGGCAAAATGGCCCGGTGCGGTGACAACGGCGGCCGTCTGGATCGGCGCGTCGCTGCTGCTTCCCCGCATTCTTGCCAATATTACGACTTATGACCGATTCTACGGGCCGCTCGCAGGCGTGATGATTACGCTCATTTTCTTCTTTATCGTTGGAATGGGCTTTGTTGTCGGTGCAGAGCTGAACGCAGCACTGGCACTTGAGCCTGAAAATGGGCAAAAGGCCAAAAACGGGTCGCAAGTACCTCAGGATGAGGAAGGTTAGGGGAAATATGGCTGGATTGATGGCGGGTAAACGTGGCCTGATCATGGGTGTGGCGAACGACCGTTCGTTGGCCTGGGGGATCGCCAAGACGCTTGTTGAGCATGGCGCAGAGGTCGGGTTTACCTATCAGGGTGAAGCCTTGAAAAAGCGCGTCGGGCCGCTTGCCGAGAGTATTGGTGCGGATCTTCTTATTGAATGCGATGTCAGTGACATGGGTGCACTTGACCGGAGCTTTGATGAACTGAAGGCACGCTGGGGCACGATTGATTTTGTCGTTCATGCCATCGGTTTTTCCGACAAGAACGAGCTGCGCGGCAAATATGTCGATACCAGCCTTGAAAACTTTCTGCGGACGATGAACATTTCGGCCTATAGCTTCGTCGCGGTGGCAAAGCGCGCGCGCGAAATGATGCCGGACGGCGGCAGTATTCTGACGCTCAGCTATTATGGCGCGGAAAAGGTTATCCCGCATTACAACGTCATGGGTGTGGCGAAGGCGGCGCTTGAAACCAGCGTCAAATATCTCGCTATGGATCTTGGCCCTGAAAATATTCGCGTTAACGCCATTTCGGCCGGGCCTATCAAGACATTGGCGGCGAGCGGGATTGGTGATTTCCGCTATATCATGAAGTGGAACGAATTGAATTCGCCGTTGCGGCGTAACGTTACCATCGACGAGGTTGGCGGCGCAGGGCTTTATCTGCTCAGCGACCTTGCTTCGGGTGTGACGGGCGAAGTTCACCATGTCGACGCAGGCTATAACGTCATCGGTATGAAAGCCGAAGACGCGCCCGATATCGGTTTGTCATGAGCTTCAACACTTTCGGGCGCGTTTTTCGCTTTACGACCTGGGGAGAAAGCCACGGGCCGGCGCTTGGCGCTGTCGTTGACGGCTGTCCACCGGGAATTGCGCTTTCCGAAGCCGACATCCAGCCGTTTCTTGACAAGCGCAAACCTGGCCAGTCTCGCCACACGACGCAGCGTCGCGAGGCGGATGAAGTGAAGATTCTGTCCGGCGTGTTCGAGGGCAAGACGACAGGAACGCCGATTTCGCTGCTGATTGAAAACACAGATCAGCGTTCGAAGGATTATGGCGATATCGCGCAAAAGTACCGGCCCGGCCATGCCGACTATGCCTATGACGCGAAATACGGTTTTCGCGACTATCGTGGTGGCGGGCGCAGTTCCGCGCGCGAAACCGCGGCGCGCGTGGCCGCAGGCGCCGTGGCGCGCAAGGTGATTGCAGGTGTTGGCATATTGGGCCACGTCGTTGAAATTGGCGGCGACCGGGTGGAACGCTTTGCAGCACAGGAAATTGGCAATAACGATTTCTGGTGTGCCGACCCCGATGCTGCAAAACGTTGGGAAAGGCTGCTTGATGACACGCGCAAGTCGGGATCGTCCATCGGCGCGGTCGTTGAAGTGATCGCAAGCGGTGTCCCGGCAGGGTGGGGCGCGCCGATCTATGCCAAGCTCGACAGTGAGTTGAGCGCGGCGATGATGTCGATCAATGCGGTAAAGGGCATGGAAATCGGCGACGGCTTTGCCGCGGCGCGGTTACGCGGTGAAGACAATGCCGACGCGATGCGGCCCGGTAATCCGCCGACGTTCGATACTAATCATGCTGGCGGTACGGCGGGCGGGATATCGACCGGGCAGGATATTGTCTGCCGTATCGCGCTCAAGCCGACATCGTCGATCCTCACCCCGGTCGAAACCATCACACGCGATGGCGACGCGAGCGAGGTCGTCACCAAGGGGCGGCATGACCCCTGCGTTGGTATCCGCGCCGTGCCGGTCGCAGAAGCCATGATGGCGCTGGTCCTTGCCGATGCCTATTTGATGCATCGCGGGCAGTGCGGTTGAACATGGTGCATGTTTGCTGATCCCTGCTAGACTGCCCGTCTGAGACACCGGGCAGGGGGTGACATGGTCAAATTCTGGTTTGAAATTCCGCTGTGGCAACGCGTCATCGGCGCGCTTGTGCTTGGTGTTATTGCCGGGCTTTTCTGGGGGCCAGAGGCCGAATCGATCAAATGGATCGGCGACCTTTTTATTCGCGCGATCAAGATGCTTGTCGTGCCACTCATTTTCTTTTCGCTGGTCGCAGGGGTCGCAGCGCTCGGCGATCTGAAGAAGCTTGGCAGTGTTGGCGGGCGCGCGCTTGTGCTGTTTCTGGGCACGGGCGCAACGGCGGTGACGCTTGGGCTTCTCATGGGCACGATAATTCAGCCGGGCGCTGGGCTGAGCCTTAGCCTGCCTGCAGGCGCGGTCATTCCCGAACCGTCCGAAGCGACCGTTACTGGCATGATTTTGTCGATTGTGCCGAGCAATCCCGTCGAGACTATGGCGAACGGGGATGTGTTGCCGCTGATCGTTTTTTCGCTGCTTTTTGGCGTCGGTATCCTTGTTGCGGGACAGGACGCGGCACCGATTGCGCGTGCATTCAATGCGCTGGCGCTTGTCATGCAGAAGGTCACAGTTATCGTTATGGAGCTGACGCCTTTTGGGGTGTTTGCGCTGATGGCGTGGGTGGCGGGAACGTTTGGCGTCGATGCGTTGTTGCCGCTCATAAAACTTGTCGGCCTCAACTATCTCGGCTGTGGGCTGCTGATCCTTGGCGTATATCCGCTGATCTTGCGTTTTATTGCCAAACTGTCGATCATCGACTTTTTTCGCGGTATCGCCGACGCAATGGCGGTCAGCTATTCGACGGCCTCCTCGAACGCGACGCTGCCGGTAACGCTACGCTGTGTTCAGCGCAACCTCGGCGTGTCGCGCAGTGTGTCGAGCTTCATCGTTTCGCTTGGCGCGACCATCAATATGGATGGCACGGCGATGTATCTTGGCCTTGTGACAGTGTTTGGCGCGCAGATTTTCGGTGTACATCTCGATATGCAGGACTATGTGCTGGTCGCGATTACGGCAACGCTCGGCTCTGTCGGAGCGGCGGGGATACCCGGGTCAGGGCTGATCATGATGAGCATGGTGTTTGGTGTTGCGGGTGTGCCGCTTGAAACCATTGCCTTTGTCGCGGGTATCGACCGGATCATGGACATGATGCGCACGACGACCAATATTACCAGCGATGCGACGGTTACGGTTGCGGTCGGGCGTATGATGAATGAAATTGATGTCGAGGAATATGCGTCTGCAGACGATGTCTAGGTCAGTTTGTGTCAGACGATTTTGAGGGGGTGCAATGACAATGAAAACCTATTCGATTTTGGCAGTCTGTCTCGTCATGTCAGCCGGGTGCTCTGAGTCCGCGTCCGACGCGCAGGGCGATCCCGTCCCACTGGCGGTGGAAATGGCGAAAATGGCGCCGCCGTTCGATATTCCCGCCGGGGCGTACAAATTCGATCCAAATCACGCGCGGCTGACATTCGTGGTAGCGCATATGGGGCTTTCCAATTATCAGGCGCGCTTTACCGATTATGAGGTGAAGCTCGATCTTGATCCCGTGAACCCGGCGGCGTCGTCCGTCACGGTTTTGATCAACCCGGCATCGGTCAAGACAGACTATTCAGGTGATTATAAAGCCGGCCATGCCGACAGCCCTTATGAAAGCTGGGATGACGATCTTTCACGCAGCCCGAATTTTTTCAATTCAGATGTCTATCCGAAAATTATGTTTCAATCGACCAAGGTCGAACCGACGGGTTCAAAATCGGCGCGGATCACCGGCGACCTGACATTTCTTGGCAAGACGCTGCCCGTGACGCTTGATACGAAGGTCGTTGGCGCTGTCACAAAGCATCCTTTTGGCGACTTCGCAGCCATCGGTTTCGAAGCGCGCGGCAGCATCAAACGCTCGGACTTTGGCATGAGCTTCATGCAAGGCCCCAACCTTCTTGGTGACACGGTCACCATCGAATTTGGTGGTGAATTTGTGAAAGACATCGCGCCAGCCCACGCCGAATGATGCCTGTGTTGCCGTGGCCGTTCTGGCATGAAGGGGGTGACGTGACCTCCATGCCGGGCGGGATCAATCGGCGAAGGGGTCCGTTACCAATATTGTGTCCTCGCGTTCGGGGCTGGTTGAAACCAGCGCGACGGGGCAGCCGATCAGTTCTTCAATGCGGCGGACGTACTTGATCGCGCGCGCGGGAAGCTCGGCCCAGCTGCGTGCACCCGCCGTTGACTCATGCCAGCCTTCGAACGTCTCGTAGATCGGCTTCGCAGCGGCCTGCGCGGCGGTCGATGCTGGTAAATAATCATAGTTAACACCGTTTACATCATAGCCGGTGCAGATCTTAAGCTCATCAAAACCATCAAGAACATCAAGCTTTGTGAGCGCAATGCCGGTAATGCCAGAAACGGCGGCCGACTGGCGCACGAGTATGGCATCGAACCAGCCACAACGGCGTTGACGCCCCGTGACAGTGCCAAATTCGTGACCCCGCTCGCCAAGCCGCTGGCCGTTCTCGTCCTCTAGCTCGCTTGGGAACGGGCCCGATCCGACGCGCGTCGTATAGGCTTTGACGATGCCAAGTACATAGCCCGTCGCCGAAGGACCAAGCCCCGATCCACCCGACGCGGTACCTGCGATGGTGTTGGAACTGGTGACGAATGGATAGGTGCCGTGATCGACATCGAGCAGCACGCCTTGCGCACCTTCGAACAGGATGCGTTTGCCCGCGCGCCGCGCTTCGTTGAGACGAAGCCATGCCGGTGCGGCGTAGGGCAGGACGCTTGGTGCGATCTCTTCAAGATCGGCAATTAACCGGTCGCGGTCGATGGGGCCGACACCAAAGCCAGCGCGCAGCGCATTGTGGTGCGCGAGCAGTCGGTCGATCTGCGGTGCGGCATCGTCGAGGTTTTCAAGGTCGCAAACACGCAGTGCCCGGCGTCCAACTTTGTCTTCATAGGCCGGGCCAATACCGCGGCGCGTCGTACCGATCTTGCCCGCGCCGCTGGCATCTTCGCGCAAGGCGTCGAGGTCACGGTGGAAGGGCAGGATGAGGGGGCAGGTCTCGCTGACGACGAGGTTGTCGGGCGAAATTTCAACGCCCTGGCCCGACAGTTTCTCGATTTCGCTTTTGAGGTGCCACGGGTCAAGGACAACGCCATTGCCGATCACCGACAAAGCCCCGCGCACAATGCCTGATGGCAAAAGGCTGAGCTTGTATGTCTGGTTGCCCACAACAAGTGTGTGCCCGGCATTGTGTCCGCCCTGGAAGCGAACGACGACATCCGCACGTGCCGACAGCCAGTCGACAATCTTGCCCTTGCCCTCGTCGCCCCACTGGGCGCCGATCACGGTGACGTTGGCCATTTTATGAACGCTTTCGATTCAGAATCAATCCACGTGGCCCTTCCCTAAAGTCATGTGATCGATGCGTCCACGGGTTTTGCGGCTGTGCGGGAATTTATCGCGTGACTTTGATCGGCTCCTTGCCGTTCAGTACATAATCGCAGCGCAGTGATTCTGCCGTATCGCCCGCGTCAAGCGCGGCCAGGGTCGTCCAGCCGTCAGCGCGCAGCTTCGCTGCGATTGTCGCATCGGTGCCGAGCGGCAGGAAAACGCGTTTGCGTGCCGTAACGCCAAGCCCGGCATCGACAAGACCATCAACGAACAGCGAGAAGCCGGTTGCCGGTTCTTCAGTGCCGTTCGGGTGACGAACGCGATACGATCCGCCACGGCCAACTTCGCCGCGCACGCCATCGCTGAACAGTGAAAACCCGATCCAGCTTTGATATTCAAAGCCATGACGTTCGGTCGGGTCGATCGTGACGTTTGCAAACGGCGATGCGACGGTGACCAGACGTTCGAGCGCGTCGATGCGCCCCGACAGTTCGGCGAGTCCGAGCGTTCTCAGCGTTTTAATCGCAGCATCGGCAGGTCCTGCGATCTTGATCAGCGCGTCATAATTGTCTGCGCCCAACGATCTGAGGGCGGCCATGTCCTTGCCATCAAGCGCAGCCATGACAGACGGCAGGCTGGCAGCATCAAGCGGCCAGGGGCCTGCGGCAAGTGTCTGCACCAGATCGGGAAGCGTCAGGTCGACCGATAGGCCCGAAAGTCCCGCATCGCGCAATGTTTCAAGCGCCATGCCTAGCAGTTCGGTAACAGCATCGAGATGATCGCTGCCGATCAGTTCTGCACCCATTTGCAGGGCTTCGCGCTCGGGGCCAACTTGTGCCGGACGGACGCGTACGACAGCGCCAGCGTAGGACAGGCGCAGCGGGCGCGCGAAATTGGCAAGCCGCGTTGCGGCAATGCGACCGACTTGCGGCGTGATGTCGGGTCGCAGGGCCAGCGTGTGCTGGGACAGCGGATCTACAAAACGCAGCAGGTCGCGCGGTTCATCATTCGACAGTCGCGTCAGCAAACTGTCTTCAAACTCGACGAGGGGCGGCATGACCCGTTCATAACCATATGCCGATACGCTATCGATCAGCGTGCGCAACAGGGCATCTGCCGCCTCTGCCTTGGGTGGCAGGCGGTCGCGAAAGCCTTCGGGAAGAAGGCCCTTGGAAATAGGATCAGTCATCAGAAGGTCAAAGACTTCACATCCCTCACGCCGTCAAGCTTGCAAATGCTCCAGAGCAGCGGTTCGTTGATCGGCTCGTCAACCGACAGCAGCAATATGGCGTCACCGCCACCGCTTTTTGCGCTGCCGTCGCGGCGGCCAAGGTGAAATGTGCCGATGTTGACATTGGCCTCGCCAAGCGTCGAGCCGATATTGCCGATGAAGCCCGGCTTGTCCTCGTTGACGATGAACAGCATCGGGCCATCGAGGTCGGCCTCGATCTTGATGCCGAACAGTTCGACAAGACGCGGATGTTTCATGCCAAAGAGCGTGCCTGCAACACTGCGTTCTCCCTCGGGCGTGCGTACCGTCACGCGCAGCAGTGTGTGATAGTCTGTCTCGCGTTCGTGGCGGACTTCGGCAATCCCGATATCACGGTCGCGCGCGATATGCGGGGCATTGACCATGTTGACGGTGTCCGAAATCGGACGCAGCAGTCCGGTCAGGACGGCAGCAGCGATGGGCTTGATGTTGAGTTCGGCTGCGGCGCCCTCCGCCTCGATCGTGACATGATCGATTGCGCCGTCAGCAAGCTGGCCCGAGAGTAAGCCGAGCTTTTCAGCCAATGCCATATAGGGCCGAATTTTCGGGGCTTCTTCGGCGGAAAGTGACGGGACGTTGAGCGCATTGGTTATGCCGCCGGTCAGCAGATAGTCGGAAATCTGTTCGGCGACCTGGATCGCGACATTAACCTGTGCTTCGTCAGTCGATGCGCCAAGGTGCGGCGTTGAAATAAAGCCGGGCGTACCAAAGAGCGGGCTTGCCTTCGCCGGCTCTTCGGCGAACACGTCGAGCGCCGCGCCCGCAACATGGCCGCTGTCGAGCGCATCTTTCAACGCGGCTTCGTCAATAAGGCCACCACGCGCACAGTTGATGATGCGCACACCGGGCTTGGTCTTGGCGATATTCTCGCGGCTGAGGATATTGCGCGTCGAATCCGTGAGCGGTGTGTGTAGCGTGATAAAGTCGGCGCGCGCCAGCATCTGGTCGAGCTCGACTTTTTCAATGCCGATATCTTCGGCGCGTTCAACGGTGAGGAACGGGTCGTAGGCGACGACCTTCATTTTCAGGCCAAGCGCGCGCTCGGCAACGATGGAGCCGATATTGCCCGCACCGATCAGGCCGAGCGTCTTGCCGGTCAGCTCGACACCCATGAAGCGGCTTTTTTCCCATTTGCCAGCCTGAGTCGATTCGTTGGCTTCGGGGATCTGGCGGGCAACGGCGAACATCATTGCAATGGCATGTTCGGCGGTCGTGATGGAGTTGCCAAAGGGCGTGTTCATGACAATGACACCCTTTGCCGAAGCGGCGGGGATGTCGACATTGTCAACGCCGATACCGGCGCGCGCGATGACCTTCAAATTGGTTGCGGCTTCAAGCACGTCGGCGGTGACTTTGGTTGCCGAACGGATGGCGAGCGCGTCATATTCGCCGATAATGGCGATCAGCTCTTCCTTGGAAAGGCCGGGCTTTTCATCATAATCGACGCCGCGTTCCTTGAAGATGGCGGCAGCTTTCGGGGACATTTTGTCGGAAATCAGTACTTTTGGCATGGGAATCTTCCTCTTGCCGTCACCCCGGACTTTGCCGGGGTCCAGATCTTCTGGATACCGGCAAACGCCGGTACGACGATAATATTAGAGCGACTTTTGAACCTCGGCATAGGCCCATTCGATCCACGGCAGCAGCGCCGCGACATCGTCGGCATCGACCGTCGAACCGCACCAGATGCGTAAGCTTGGCGGGGCGTCGCGATAGCCGTTGAAGTCGTATGCGACGTGGAGGTCTTCGAGCATCTTGGCAATGCGCTTTGGCACGTCCTTCTGCTGATCCGCGCTCAGACCTTCATACCATTCGCCCTGAAACACCATGCAGATGCCGGTGTTGGTGCGCTGGGTCGGGTCGTCGACCATGTTGCGGATCCAGGGCGTCGCCTCGATCCAGTCGAAAACGATCTTGGCGTTCGCGTCGGCACGGGCGATCAGCGCGGGAAGGCCACCGATCGATTTTCCCCACTCCAGCGCGGCGATATAGTCTTCGGTCGCCAGCATCGAAGGTGTGTTGATTGTCGCGCCTTCGAAAATCGCGCGATTAAGCTTGTCGCCTTTTTTGACGCGGAACAGCTTTGGCAGCGGCCACGATGGCTTGTAGCTTTCAATGCGTTCAACGGCGCGCGGGCTGAGGATCAGCATGCCGTGTGCGGCTTCCGATCCCATGACTTTCTGCCAGCTATAGGTCGTGACGTCGAGCTTGGCCCAGTCCATCGGCTGTGCAAACAGCGCCGATGTCGCGTCGTTTATGGTGAGGCCCGTGCGGTCGTCGGCGATCCAGTCGGCGTTCGGAATGCGCGCGCCCGATGTCGTGCCGTTCCACGTAAAGACAATGTCGTCGCCCGGATCGATCTGGCTGAGATCGGGGATCTTGCCATAATCGGCTTCAAGCGTCGTCAGATTGGCCGGTTTCAGCTCCTTGGCGGCGTCTGCGATCCAGACATTGCCAAAGCTTTCCCAAGCCGCGACCGTTACCGGACGCGCGCCAAGCATGTTCCACATGGCAAGTTCGACGGCGCCCGTATCCGAACCCGGCACGATGCCGATCAGATAGTCGTCGGGAATGCCGAGCAGTTCGCGCGAAAGGTCGATCGCATATTTCAGGCGACCTTTGCCAAGGCCCGAGCGATGCGAGCGCCCAAGCGCACGCGTGTCGAGCTTGTCCAAGGACCAGCCAGGAAATTTTGCGGTGGGACCGGATGAAAAAAATGGGCGGCCCGGACGGACCGTAGGTTGTTCTGTCACTATATTCTCTCCTCACAGAGAGCTCGCGCCGCGTTGGGACGGCGTGGCCCGCCGCCGCTCATATAGAGACGGGCGAGAGAGTCAAATGGCAATATTGTGGCAGCGAGATTAAGAGGACGATTACCGTTGAGATTTAGAGTGCGGCCTGCACGTCGCCGTGGCAAAGGAAAGGGTCTATGAAAAATCGGCCATATTATGAACGGCTTGGCTTTGCCTTTGCAGGGCTTCGCGATGGCTGGCGGCGCGAGCCAAGCTTTCGGTTGCATATTGTCTGCATGATCCTGGTTGCGGCAGTTCTCGTGATCGTACGTCCGGCACCGATATGGTGGGCGCTGGCCAGTCTTATCATTGGCATGATATTGGCGCTGGAGCTGATCAATTCCGCGCTTGAAACACTGATCGACCATCTTCACCCCGACATTCACCCCGAAATTCGCGTCGTGAAGGATATGGCGTCGGCAGCGGTTCTGATTACGGGCGCCGCCGCGCTCGCAATTGCGGTCGCCTTCATTGTTTCGTTGTTTTGATGAGAGTGCAAATTTCCAAGAGCAGGTCTTGCGGTCAAGCGCCGTTGCGCTAAAGCGATGGCGATGAGATTACGCGACTGCCATAATATAGCCGATCTTCGTAAACTGGCGCAGCATCGACTGCCCTCGCCGGTGTTCCATTATATTGACGGTGCGGCGGATGACGAGCTGACGCTTGCGCGCAATATGACGGCGTTCGATGACTGTGATCTTGTGCCAAATGTGCTCGCAGGCGTTGACACGGTCGACATGTCGACGACGCTTTTTGGCAAGACCATCGACATGCCGTTGTTCCTGTCGCCGACGGCCCTGCAGCGTCTGTTCCACCACGATGGCGAACGTGCGGTCGGGCGTGCTGCGGAAAAGTTCGGGACGTTTTTTGGCATTTCCAGTCTGGCGACGGTCAGCCTTGAGGAGGTTGGCAGGACGATCAAAAGTCCCAAGCTCTTTCAGTTCTATTACCACAAGGACAAGG
>JBFKAE010000041.1:0-22512 GCA_041621755.1 Sphingomonadaceae bacterium
GCGTCGGCTATTATCAGATGACGGCGGAGCGCGGTCGCCGGGTCAGTGCGGCGGCCGGTTACCTGCGGCCTGCGGAACGACGGCCCAATCTCAAGGTTATCGTCAAGGCGCATGTGGCTAAGGTCGTCATCGAAGCTGGCCGCGCAACAGCGGTTGAATGGCAAAAAAATGGCAGGGCGTATTCAGCTACAGCCAATTGTGAAATCATACTTTCAGCAGGGGCTATCAATACACCCCAGATCATGCAGCTGTCGGGGGTAGGGCCGGGCGCTTTGCTTCAGTCGCTGGATATCCCGGTCATTTCCGATCGCAAGGAAGTTGGTCGGAATCTACAGGATCATCTTCAGGTCCGAACCGTCTTCAAAGCGTCGAAGGCTTTCACGCTGAACGATGATATGCGCAGTTTCGTACGGAAAGCACGCATGGGCCTGCGCTACCTGCTGTTGGGCAAAGGGCCTCTGACTGTCAGTGCCGGTTATGCGGGTGCGTTCCTGAAAAGTGTGCCGTCATTAGTCAGGCCAGACATTCAACTGCTTTGCATTAATTTCAGCACCGACAAGATGGGCACCAGCCTTCACGACTTTTCCGGTTTTACAATCAGTGCGTCACAATTACGGCCCGAGAGTCGCGGCTCGGTCAATATAAACCGCGCCGATCCTTTTGCTGCACCGACAATTGATCCCAATTTTTTGTCGACCGATTACGATGTGCAGGCCATGCTGAGCGGGTTCAAACTCATCCGCAAACTCAGCAGTATGCTGCCATTGCGTGATTATATAGTTGATGAAGTCTCGCCCGGTCATGATGTGTCCGATGATGCGGCGATAGTCGAATATATTCGTACCACTGGTGGATCTCTCTACCATTCTTGCGGCACGATGCGAATGGGGCCCGATGCGGATGCCGTGGTCGATGCTAGACTGCGATTTCGCGGTGTTGATCGGCTGCGCATCGTCGATGGGTCGGTCATGCCACACGTCGTCTCTGGCAATACTCACGCGGCGATCGTGATGATCGGAGAGAAGGGCGCGGACATGATCCTGGAGGACGCGGCGTCGGGATATAGCAATGAAGTTTCACGTGCAGAGGAGGTCGAACCTTTGCGGCCAATGGCGACCAGTGCCAACCTGGCTCAAGGATAGGAGGGGCTTGTGGATTTAGGATACCAAGGCAGCAAGTCGGTCGTTGTCGGTGGATCGCGGGGCCTAGGACGTGCAGTGGCGATTGCGCTGGCGCGAGAAGGTAGCGACGTCGTTGTACTGGGACGCAAAGCCAAAGGCCTCAACCAGACGGTGGAAGAGTGCCGTGCTTTTGGGGTCGATGCTTTTAGCCTGTTGGTCGATATGTCAGAGCAAGAAGGTATCGACGCTGCCTTCTTCGAGATCGGGGAGCGATGGGGTTATATCAACACAATCATAAATAACGCGGCCAATTCTTTCGGCACCCAAGGGCAGTTCGAAGCCATAACCGACGAGGTCTGGCAGGAAGCCTTCAATCGCATCACAATAGGCTACGCCCGGACAATTCGCGCGGGCTTGCCATGGATGCGCAAGGCGGAATGGGCCCGAATTGTCAATTTGGCGACAGCATCGACGCGACTCTTCATGCCTAATGTGGGTGTCTATAATGTCACCAAATCGGCTGTGACCGCGCTCAGTAAGCATCTCGCGCTCGATTTGGCGCCCGAGGGCATATTGGTAAACACGATATCTCCTGGTGGTATCATGGTGTCAGGTGGAAACTGGGGTCCGCTTATCAACAAAGCCTTCGAAGATGCCGGCCTGGACAGTACCAACCCATATCATGCGACTACCGTCATTGAGCAACTGTTCGGGAACGAGCCTTCACGGATGGGGCGCCATGGCAAGATCGAGGAATATGTCGCCGTTCTGCTGTTCGTTGCTTCGCGTGCCAATGGGTACATGACTGGTGCGGACATCAACGTTGATGGCGGCACTAATTTCTGACAATTAAAGAGAGGATTGAATATGCTGCATCCAGATGATGTTTTGCTGACTGGGCAGGTTGCCATTATATCCGGTGGAGGGCAGGGGCTTGGTGAGGCGATGGGCCGCGCATTTGCACGTTTTGGCGCAATGGTCGTGCTGCTTGATCGTCAGAAGCAAAAGGCAGCTGCGGTCGCCAAGTCCATCGAGAATGACGGCTATGAAGCGCTCGGTCTGGAAGTTGACGTTCGCGATACCGTCCAGATGGACCAAGCGCTTCAGGCAACGCTTGAACGGTTCGGCCAGGTCGACATCCTTGTCAATAACGCTGCAGGGGTCCGTCAGGCGCCTTTCGTAGATCTTGATACCGATAAATGGCGGCGGCAGATCGAAACGAATTTCGGGGCGCTGTTCGCTCCGACAGAGATCATCACGCGTCACATGGTGAAGGCCGGGCGCGGTGGCAACATTCTTAACATTAGCAGCATCGAAGGGCTGCGCGCCGCGCCGATGTTCTCCACGTATGCCGCCTGTAAGGCTGGCATGGTCAGTCTTACACGCACGCTCGCAATTGAATTGTCCGACCATGCAATTCGTGTGAATTGCTTGGCGCCGGATATCATCGACACCCCCGGGATCAACTTCTTTTCGGAAGGCCAGCGCGGCTTTGTGATGGATGAGGCCTTCAAGCGGTATGTCCCTCTCAAGCGGATTGGCACGCCCGATGAATTCGCTGCGGCGGCTATTTTCCTGTGCTCGAAAATGGCCAGCTATATCACGGGCGTTACACTCAGCGTGGATGGAGGCACTTTTGCCGCATCGGGGTGGTCTAGAAATCCGCAACACGAGTGGACGCTGGTACACCCTGATTCAAGCGGGGCGGAATAGCGCGCCTTTCGCTGCCAACTCCCGCCGAACAAGACTATAAGCCGGGCAAAGGGAGGGGGCATCCTCCATTAGCAAGACCATAAACTGCCGGGAGCAAGGAATGTCATCAGGAAACGAATATCAGACGATTATTGTTGAAAAAGCCAATGATCGCGTTGCGACTGTTACGATTAATCGCCCGCAGGCAATGAACAGTTTCAACAGGCTGATGCTTGACGAGTTCCGTAGGCTGTGGGCTGATATCGCGCATGACGAAAATGTCAACGCGGTATTTTTGCGGGCTGCGGCCGGACGGGCGTTCTGCACCGGGGTTGATGTGAAAAATCCTGGCGACATAACCGGATCCGGCGACTCTTGGCATGCTGCCGATCCAGGGGAAAGTCTCGGGCCCAAGCATAATCGGTGCTGGAAGCCCGTTGTGACGGCTGTGCATGGTATGGCCGCCGGCGGGGCATTTTACTGGCTGAACGAGAGTGACATCATCATTTGTTCGCCTGATGCGACATTTTTCGATCCGCATGTAACCTATGGAATGACAGCGGCGGTCGAACCGGTCGGAGCAGTTTACCGGATGCCGCTTGGAGACCTTCTGCGGATGACCCTTCTTGGCAATGACGAGCGCATTTCGGCGGCAACCGCCCTTCGGCTTGGTCTGGTATCTGAAATTGTGCCCGAACACGAACTTTGGACTCATGGCAGGTCGCTTGCAGCACAGATATCGGCCAAGCCTCCAGCGGCGATTCAGGGTTCGGTCCGTGCCATTTGGGAATCACTCGACATGCCACGATCGATAGCGCTACAAAATGCTCTTAGCTACACGCAGATTGGTAACCCTGCTGGTATGGGGCAGATTGATAGATCTAAAATAATGAATAAAACAAAACACTTCCGTGTTAGATAATGGTGGGTCGGGTATTGCTTAGCAAGCGGTGATCTGGCAAAAGTGCAGCTTGTTACGCGATAAAAATGAAGCGCTTAATTTAAATGTTTGGGTTGCAAATTTGGCAAAATCCGATATTGTCTTCCTGATAAGTCGGAGCGGCCAGAATGAGTCAGGAGAAATCGCGATGGATACGCAGGTCAAGGAATTGAGCGCTCAGGAGGCATCTCGGTCTGATCCGCTTTTTGGTAAAATGCTGGACATTGACGGCCATATCTACCTTCCGGTCGATGTCTATGAGGAGTTAACAAAGGAGATGGGGCCGAACCCGTCACTCGACTTTTACAAGCGTCATCTGGAATCGATGGAATATAAAGAAGGTCTGGAGCGTAATCGCACCGACATTTTTGGCGTCAAAGGCATGGCGGCGCTGGGCGCGACCGATGTCGCGGGGCGGCTTGAGGCTCTCGACCTTATGGGCGTACGTGCCCAGCTTGCGTTTTCGCAGGCAATCGGCAACGAGATGCGCGTCAATTCCGATGTTGCGCGGGCAACCAACAGGCGCCTCAATGATTATTATCTTCAATGGGCGAAACAGACGGAAGGTCGCGTCTGGCCCGCAATCAACATCAATATGACTGAGGTGGACTGGGCAATCGAAGAACTTGACCGCGTTCTCAAAATTGGCAATGTCGGGGGGATCAACATGCCGTGCGCGACACCTCCGGGCGGTACATCACCGGCGCATTCGCAATGGGACCCGTTCTGGGCACGCCTGGAAGACGCAAACGTACCTGCGCTCATCCATCTTGGCGGCGGCGGATTGATCTCGCAGCCTGACCCTGATCCGATGTTCCCTGAGCGGGCATGGGGCAATGCAGAATCGCTGAAAGGCGCACCTGCCGAACGTGGCGGCGGGGAAGAGGCTATCAGTCCCTATTTTCTGCTCGTTGCGCACATGCCTGCGGAGCTTTATTTGCAAACGATGGTCATGGGCCGGGTCTTTGAGCGGTTCCCCAAGCTGCGTTTCGGTGTTCTCGAATTCGGCACGACATGGCTCGGAGAATGCGCGCGCCGCATGGATCAGTGGGCTGACTTTCAGGTTCGCGTTGTGGGGCGTCATTTTGACATGAAGCCGAGTGAATATCTGCGGAAGAATGTTCGGGTTGGGCCGTTTTTCCACGAGCCGCTTGCCGATATGATCAACCACTACGGCATGAATGAGCTTTATTGCTACAACACTGATTATCCGCATCTGGAAGGGAGCAAGGACCCAATCCGTAAATTCCGCCAGCGTCTGGAAAAGCTGCCAGAAGATTATGCACAGAATTTTTTCATTGATAATGGCCGTTGGCTTATGCCCTACGTTGATGCCGCCTAGAGACTGATCTTGGCTCGTTGTTCTTATATCTGCCGGGGGTGCGTCACGCGCCTCTGGCAGTTTTCATTGATGATGAAGCGGTGTGATCAGGTACTGAGGCTCTAGAGTCTTTCTGTATTTGAATGCATCGGAGGGGGATTCCTTTTCGGGTTATTTTGTGATTCAAGCTGGCTACTGGATTGGAGGCCAGCATGGATGAGGCCATTAACGTCTGATTTGGGGGTACGTTTTTGCCGAGCTCTTGATTGTGGCCTGTCGGCCCGGGCTGCTGGCGCAGCTTCGCGACGAGCGGGGCGTGGTGTGCTGCGACACGCTGTGGCGGTTCCTCAAACGCTGCGGCAAGACGTTTAAAAAAAGACGCTCTTCGCCAAGGAGCAGGACGGCCCCGACGTTGTCCGCCGCCGCGCCCGCTGGCAATGGCTCCAGTGCCGGGTAGACTCCAGGCGCATGGTCTTCATTGATGAAACCTGGGCCAAGACGAACAAGACCCGGACTCATGGCTGGCATGACCGGGGTCAGCCACTGATCGACAAGGTGCGCACGGACACTGGAAAACGCTGACCTTCATTGCCGGCCTCCGGTACGATGGCATCGTTACCCCTGCGTGCTCGACGGCCCGATTAACGGGGAGACCTTCGCCGCATGGGTCGAAGCTTGCTTCAGTTCCTGATCCCGGAGCTGGCACCTGGCAGCATCGTCGTTCTCGATACCCTTGGTAGCCACAAAGGCCCGAAAGTCCGCAAACTCCTGAAGGCGGCGGGCATCAGGCTGTTCTTCCTGCCGTCTTATTCCCCCGGTCTCAATCCCATTGAGGAGATGTTCTCGAAGCTCAAACGATTGCTCGGAAAAGCAGAAGAGCGCACCGTCGAGGCAACTTGGCGGCGCATTGGAAAACTGCTCGACCGCTTCCCGCCAGACGAATGTGCAAATTACATCAGCGGCGCAGCATATGCCTCAATCTAAGTCAGAAAGACTTTAACGTTAGACTGGCAGATCCGGTAACCCATGTCCCGCTGGGTGCCAGCCGTGATCGTGCGACCGCTAAGTTGGACAGCCAGCCGGAATTGTGCCGCTGCGTGGGCGGGTCAAGAGCGCTCAGGTGCGGAGCGAACGCCGTAAAATCTTGCCTGTTGGTGTTTTGGGCAGTTCTGGCATGATGTCGACAAGGCGCGGATATTTATATGCGGCCATGCGTGACTTGCAGTAACTGATGAGTTGTTCACCTGTGACATGGCCGCCTGGTTTGAGACTTACAAACGCTTTTACCGTCTGGCCGCGATACAAGTGAGTAACACCAACCACCGCCGCTTCTCGTATCGCGGGATGGCTGTACAGTACATCTTCTACCTCGCGCGGCCAAACCTTATAGCCGGAAGTGATGATCACATCCTTTTTGCGATCGACGAGGTAGTACCAGCCATTGGCGTCGCGAAAAGCCATGTCGCCGGTTCGAAAACCATCGGCACGCATGCTTGCCTTCGTCTCGGCAGGGTTCTTCCAATACCCTTTGGAAACCATCGGGCCTTCGATGGCGAGTTCGCCAATTTCGTAGGTGCCCAGCCGTTCGTCGTCATCGCCCACAATGTAAGCGGTGACGCCCGGGGCAACCTGTCCGATAGACAACACAGCGTCTTCACTAACCGGCGCGCGCTGGCCATAAGGAGTGATATGAGTTGCAGATGCCGTTTCGGTCAGGCCGTAACAATTGTGGATATACTGGCCAAACTTCGTCTCGAACTGTTCAACAAATGCCGGCGGCACCGGCGCTCCGCCGGAAAACAGCTTGCCGGCCTTTGTCAAACGATCAGGCGTTGCTTCCGGATGATTGTACAGTGCTATGAAAGCCGTGATCGCTGCGACCAGAAAACCGGGCTTCCAGCGATCGATCATCTCCAGAACGATGCCGGGTTCAAAACGAAATGTCAGAATTATAGGCGCGGCAAGTGTCAGCGCCACGCCAAGACATGCCACGGAGCCAGTGATGTGAAACAATGGCGCTATGCCCATCACGGCATCGCCATCCTGTAATTTACCGGCTTTGCAAAAGGCACCGGCATTGAAACCAAAAGCGCTGTGCGTAATCTCCGCGCCTTTGGGAAGGCCGGTTGTTCCCGAAGTATATACGATCATAGCGAGATCATCTGGACCCGGCCGACAGAATGCGGGACGTAGGACACTGGCCTCTTCGAGAAACTCGGCGAACTTAGCGACATCGCTTCTGGGAGCTGCCAGCTTAGCAAAAAGGCGGCTGTCACAATCACTGATGAATTCGAGTGCGGATATTTTTAGATGAATCGAAGGCACCAGAGCGGTATTGACTTCAGCAATGACACTATCTGACAGATCGTCTTGAGCAAGCAAAGCTGTCGGGGTGCAATCGGCAAAAATCAGCTCGACTTCCCGAGACCGGTTCATGGGATTGACTGGTACGCATATACCACCGGCCTTCCATGTGGCGATCATGCCAATCACGAAATGGGGGGTGTTCTGGAGAAACAAAGCTAATCTGTCGCCCTGAGAGAAACCCTGTTCGATAAGCCGCAGCGCCAGAACGTCGCTCATACGATCCAGCTCGGTATAGCTGATTGATGTGTCCAAGTAGCAGATTGCGGGCAGATCTGCCGCTCGGGCGACCGCTTTGTAGTAGATATCGAGAATGCAAGGGGGCGCGCCCGCGTCGCTCGCGGTCGTTGTTCCCTTCTTGTCTGAGCTGTCTTTCACTGCTGTGACCCGAAAGCTTCGGCGAACAATGCAAGCATTGCTGCCCATGAGCGACGATCGGCGTCGGGATGGTGCCCGATGCCCGGGCTGTTGCTGGCAAACGGATTGGCGAATGAATGTCTGGCACCGCTATAAATAATTGTCTGACAGTCGGCCTTTGTCTCTTGCATTTCCTGTTGAAATGCGACGACATCTTCGTACGGAACAAGAGGGTCCTCGCCACCGGTACATACGAGCAGCTTTGCAGTAATGGCGCCGGGTTGGGCGGGGCGACTGGTTTTCAGTAGACCGTGAAAGCTCACAATACAGCGGCAGGGGGCACCTGTGCGGGCCAATTCAAGGACTGTCATTCCGCCGAAGCAATAGCCAATCGCAGCGAGACAGTTGGCGTCAACCTGCGGCTGGGCTGCGAGCGTATCGAGCGCGGCCCTTACCCGGGCGCGCAGAAGTTCTGGATCGGCCCGGAATTTATCGACCTGTCCCTGCGCTTCGGGGATGCTGGAAGGGCGTACCGCATCGCCATATATATCGGCGCAGAGCGCAACATAGCCCAATTCGGCAAGCATCTGCGCACGCATCTTTACATTGTCGGCAATACCCCATGCATCATGAACAATTAATATGCCGGGACGGGGGCTATCTATTGTTTCGTCATATGCCAGAAATCCAGAAAATGACGTGCCGCCGCATGTATAGGACAATGGATGCAATTTTTGCGCGTCTTCGCCCATATCTTTTCCCTTATCTGCTTATAGTTCTAAGAACATTCATGTTGTTGCAAATCGAAGTATTGATCATTACGATAATCAATTCAACAGAGTTCCGGTCTACACAAACTGCCGGAATTCTGTCTTTATACTACGCATCTGGTTCAGCCCACCGGGCCAGCAGAACCGGCGCAACATCGGCAAGGATATGCTGATCAACAAAAATATGCTGCGTTGCGACATGCATATCTTGCATGCACCGCCCGAGCGCACTGGGCTTACGAATGGACGCGGAACTTCCCCACAGATGGCAGAAATTCACAACCTCGGCTGCTATATTATGCGACCAGGTCGTTGCTTGTCTCAGCCGTTGACGGATCTCGTCGGAAACAGGGATGCCGCCTTCGGCAGCGTGTTCTGCCTCTTTGAAAGCATTAAGAACATAGGCTCTTGCTGCCTGATAATTGGCTTCGTGGAGTGAAAATCCGTGACGGAAGATAGGAGAATCCGAAATCAGAGATGATGATGCTACACGCTTTTTCGACGTTGATATCAATGCTATCTCTCGCAGGGCGCGCCGCGAGATGCCAAGCGCCATTGCCGCATGCCCGGCACATCCGAAGGATTGAAGGCCAAGATTGAAGCTCGCGCGGCCCCTCTTCGGCGCAAGAGCGGTCCGTTCCATTGTGAATGCCGCTGGAATGAATTGATCCTTGATTTCGTAATCATAACTACCAGTGCCTGACAGACCTGTGACATCCCAATTTCCACGCAAAACCACCTTGTCACGCGGGACGAAACAGATACGCACTTCAGGCGTTCCGTTGGGCAGCAGTTTTTGCTTCCCATCTTTCATGACGAACATGCCGCCGCCCATCCAGGTCGCATGGCCGCATCCGCTGCCAAAGCTATAGTTACCGCCGCCACGATAGCCGCCTTCAACTTCGACTGCGCTGCCGCCGGGGCCAAACATGCCCGCCAGAACCGGCAGCTCGCTGCCGCCAAAGATCTCGCTCACTGCATCGTCGCCAATATAAGCGGCTGCCACTGCCGTTGCGAGCTTGTTGGCCATCAGTGACCAGCCGCTTGAGCCATCGGCGAATGCAACTTCTTCCATGATTTCAATAGATGTGGAAAGACTGCAGCCACGACCACCGACTTCTTCAGGCACCGCTGCCCAAAAAAGTTCGGTGTCGCGCATAGCTGCCACCGCCACGGGTGATAATGTGTTGCCCTGCTCGGTATTCAGAGCCTCTGCCTTGATGATCGGTGTAATTTGCCGCGCGCGCGATATCCATTCTTCGTGCGAGACAGACTTCGTGCCCGATGAACGTTGTATTCTGGTTCTTTTAATTGTCTTCGGCGCCGTCGCGCTGGCCATAATCGCTCTTCCCAAAGTCCTGCCTGAAGGCAAGATAGGTTGAAAAATATCTAGCCACCCTGCCTAGCTCCAATACAATCTGATCGGCATGGCGATGCTGCTTTGATATCAAAATGCTATAATCATGCTCAAACCATGTATAAATTTGGGCGGGATCACTTTTTGTGCGGGCCGCTGGTCGGCATTCAGGCTGTGCGCATGGGCATCCCGACAATACTCGATAAGAGATCGGCATCGTAGGGACGTCATAATTATATTGGACCGTTCATGTCTGCCGATGTGAGAAGGTGGAGCTAATATCAAAGCGAGATGGGCAAGAATGCGCGTCTCGTCTTCCTGAACGTCAATTGATTAACAGTGCTGGATGGGGAGAGATGATGCAAGCTGGTCAACCAACAGGGGCGGTCAAGACGGGTGTGCCTGTCGGCGATCCTGATCGCGCGGTGTTGATTGATATTTACTCGCGTGCATCGCTGATCCGGCAGTGTTGCGATCGCTTTGCCTCGGTTATCCGGTCGGGTCGCATAGCTGCGCCCTATTATTCGCCGCGCGGACAGGAGATCGTGGCGGCGTCAATGGGGGGCGCGCTGAAGGCAGACGACTATCTGATTACCATATATCGCGGGCTGCACGATCATTTGGCCAAGGGTGTGCCACTGCGCGAACTCTGGGCCGAATATGCCGGCCGTGCCACAGGTTCCTGCAAGGGCAAGGGTGGCCCGATGCATATTACGCATCCTGCAAGTGGTGTGGTGGTTACCACGGGCATTGTCGGTTCAGGCATTCCGATCGCCAACGGACTGGGCTGGGCCTCGCTGGTGAAAGAAGACGGCAAGGTTACTGTCACCTCCTTTGGGGATGGTGCGTCGAACATTGGGGCTTTCCACGAAGGACTCAATCTCGCGTCTCTATGGAAATTGCCGGTGGTTTTCCTTTGTCAGAACAATCGTTACGCTGAACACACAAGCTACGAACTGGGTACTGCAAGTCCGACCATTGCCGGTCGCTCATCGTCGTACAGTATGCCGGGGGTGCGGGTGGACGGCAACGATCCTGTTGCGATGTGGAAAGCATTCAGGGCCGCGATTGATCGCGCGCGCGCTGGCGATGGCCCGACATTAATCGAAGCGATGACGTTCCGTTTTGACGGTCATGTCTTTGGTGATGCCGGTGACTATATTCCCAAGGAGGAATATGCCGAGGCAATTGCCAATGATCCGGTGCCGGCATTTCGAAAATGGCTGCTTGAAAACGACACGGCGACCGAAGCCGAGCTCGCTGCCATTGAATCCGACATCGCAGATCGACTGACCGATGCTGTCGAATTCGCGCTTGCCTCGCCTTATCCCGAAGATAGCGAATTGCGATACGATGTCCTGCTTGAGGAGATCGAACCATGAATGCCGTTACTGAATCCAAGGTTCGCATGATTACCGGCCCGGAGGCTACAAACATAGCACTTGATGAGGCGCTGGCCGCCGATCCCTATGTGCTGGTATTCGGCGAGGATGTCGCGGATGGTCAAGGTGGCGGCATTGTTCACGGAACCAAGGGTCTGTCGGATAAATATGGATCGCTTAGGGTGCGATCGACGCCAATTTCCGAACAGGCTATTCTCGGCGCAGCGGTAGGCGCGGCGATCGGAGGCATGCGACCGGTGGCGGAGATCATGCTGATGAACTTCCTCACTGTTGGTATGGATCAGCTGGTCAACCATGCTGCGAAAATTCGCTTCATGTCTGGTGGCCAGACTGGTGTACCGCTGACCATTCGAACGATGAGCGGTGCCGGTGGTGGCTTTGGCGGGCAGCATTCCGATATGCTGGAAGCATGGTTGGCGCATATCCCCGGCCTCAAGGTCGTCGTCCCGTCGGACCCAACCGAATTGAAGGGCCTTTTGACCGCGTGTATTTTTGACGACAATCCATGTGTCGTTGTTGAAAGCACGATGATGGCGATGAGCGGCATGAAATCGCCGGCACCTGAGCCCGGTTTTCGTATTCCGCTAGGAAAGGCAAATGTCGCGCGCGAAGGAAGCGATGTCAGTGTGATCGGTTATGGTAGGCCAATTGCCGAAGCGCATTCTGTCGCCGAGCAATTGGAGGGTCAGGGAATCTCGGTCGAGGTCATTGATCTTCGAACCATCGCGCCGCTCGACATGAAGACTGTTCTTGCATCGGTCGCTAAGACTAAACGGGCGGTGATCGTGCATGAAGCAGTGCGGAACTTTGGAGTCGGCGCGGAGATAGCCGCGCACATCAACGAAGAGTTGTTTGGAGAACTAGCCGCTCCGGTTCGGCGCATTGCATCCAAGAATACGCCTGTGCCTTACTCCGCGTCGCTCGAAAAAGCGTTCCTGTTGAGCGCAGCGGATCTGGAAACGGCAATTCGATCAACATTGGAAAGAAAGTGAAAACTGTATGAGTGTCGAGATTTTGTTACCCAAGCTTGGCTTTTCGATGGGGGAAGGAATTCTCGCCGAGTGGCTGGTCATCGATGGCGGTGACGTAATCGAGGGCATGCCGCTTTATGCGTTGGAATCGGACAAGTCGACGCAGGAAGTTGATGCGCCGGCCTCAGGTAAATTGCGTATCCAGATCGAACCAGGTGGACCATATCCGGTTGGTACGGTTCTAGGGTTTATCGATTAGATTGGACTCAATTGATAGAGAAAGACTTCGGAAAGAGGCGTCGCACACAGTTACTTTGCAAGGGGTAGGACATGCCAGTAAATTATCAGGACCAAAGTGAAACGAAGGTGCGACCTGATTTTGTACCCAAGCAGAGCTATCTTAATCCCGAATTCGTCAAAATCGAAGCCCGCAACCTTTGGCCGCGGGTGTGGCAGGTCGCCTGCCGACTGGAAGAGATTCCGAAAATCGGCGATTTCATTACTTATGATGTGGCGGATGAATCGCTGATCCTAATCCGCACCGCCGTCGATACGATCAAAGCCTATCACAATGCATGCCCTCACCGCGGTCGTCGACTGGTCGACGGTGAAGGACGCTGTACGAAGTTTGTATGCGGCTTCCACGGATGGAGCTGGAACCTGCAAGGTGACAACACCCTTGTGGTGGACCGGAAGGATTGGGGAGAACATCTAAGCGACGAAGACATACGCCTATCAGAGGCATTGGTCGATATCTGGGGTGGCTTCGTGTTCATCAACATGGATCGCGATGCAGAACCGCTTGAGACGTTCCTTGATCCGGTCAACGAACGCTGCAAGAATTACGAGTTCGAGAAGCTGCGTTATCGTTGGTACCGGACTGTCGTTCTTCCGTGCAACTGGAAGCTTGCGGTAGAGGCCTTCAACGAATCCTACCATGTGCAGACCACACATCGGCAAGTGCTGAATTGGCTTGAAGATTATTCCAACAGTGGCAGCTACGGTCGCCATTCAGCTTTCTGGTATCCGATGTCGGAAAGCGGTCCTCATCAGATGACCGGGTCCTCGCGTCTAGGGAAAAAACCTCAGCCCGATGCTCGCCAGTATATACTCGGCTTCGTTGAGCATTTTCACAAAGAGCTGGCAGCAATGATTACGCCGCGCGCCTATGAAGCGACCCAGCGGCTGAGAACGGAAGTCACCGCGGATGCCTCACCGGAAGAAGTGCTGGCAAAATGGGGTGAGTTTCAGCGGGAAGCAGCAATTGAGGATGGAGCAGGCTGGCCACCGATCACGATGGAAGACATCGAACGATCACATGTCGACTGGCACGTATTTCCCAATACCGTTTTTCTCCACTCGAGTGTCGATGGTGTACTCTGGTATCGCGCACGTCCCAATGGCGACGATCCGGAAAGCTGCATCTTTGATATCTGGTCGCTGGTTCGCTATGCACCAGGTGCTGAACCACCGCTTGAACGCGAGTTCTACGAAGATTGGCACGACTGTGATTGGGGACAGATTCTCACGCAGGATTTTATCAATCTCGAGAAGATGCAGCGTGGCATGAAGTCTATAGGATTTAAAGGGTTGAGAACCAATCCAGTGCAAGAGCAGGCCGTGTCAAATTTTCATCGGGCGCTATATGATTTTGTGTCACTAGACACGAACGAATCCAAACCAGTGAAAACTTCGATTGCGGCCGAATAGGGGGCGCAATATGCTGATGAATGACCGAGAACTGCAGCTACTGGCAAAGCGTGTTGCACGTTTGGATGCGGTCGATGCGATTTTGAAAGTCAAGCACCGTTATGGCGAGCTGATTGACAGGCTTGCTGAACGGATCGACCAGAACGATCTGTCCGATCTTGCCAACCTCTTCACCGAAGATGTCGCGATCGACTTTGTTACAGTTCAGCTGGAGGGGCGCAAAGGCCTTCTGGATCTCTATGGCGGTCAAATGCAGCAGAACTTTTCCTGGTTGTGGCACAGCTTTCATAGCCCGGTCGTCGATGTTGACGAAAACAACGCTTTGGCGCGGTGGACATTGCAAGGCATGACAATCGCCCGGGATGAAGCCCATCCCACGACAGTTTATGGGCGTTATATTGACAATCTGGTCAAGATCGACGGGCGTTGGCTGATCAGTAAATTGCAACTCGTTATCGGTGCTGCCGGACCGCAAGCGGAATTGCAGCGCACCTGAGGGCGTATGTGGCGCCAATCTCTGTTATTTCAGAGCGTTACACTATAAAGGAATTGAGATGGCCGACCGCTTTATTGGCAAACGCGTGATTGTCACGGGTGGTGCTTCCGGAATTGGTGCAGCGGCTGCACACCGTTTTGCTGCCGAAGGTGCCAAGGTGGTCATTGCCGATTTGCAAAATAAAGGCGAAGAGGTAGCACAGAAAATCCGCACAGCTGGTGGGACGGCCATTTTTCAACCCGTCGATTTATCGATCGCGCGAGGATGTGAGTTGATGGTTGAATGCGCCGTGGAAAACTTCGGCGGGCTGGATATCGCCTTCAATAATGGGGCTATTCCCGGGGCGGGCGTTCTGGCTGCAGACGAACCGGAAGACAGTTGGGACCGGATCGTAGGGATCAACATGAAGAGCGTCTATCTATCGATGAAATATGAGATTGCGGCCATGCTTAATGGCGATGGGGGCGTGATCGTCAACACCTCATCGGTTGCCGGTCTGTTCGGCGAGTCCGGAGCGGCATCATATTCAGCGAGCAAGCACGGCGTTATCGGACTAAGCAAATCGGCGGCGCTGGATTATATAGGGCGTGGCATTCGCATCAATATTCTCTGCCCTGGTGGAACCAACACAGAGATGCTGGCAAAATGGATGGAGAACCCTGAAGTTGCTGCCAAAGTGATGTCGGCACAGCCGATTGGGCGGCTGGCTTCGCCTGAAGAGATGGCGGGCGCCGCTCTGTTTCTGGCGTCTGAAGACTCATCGTTCATGGTCGGGCACGCGATGGTCGTGGATGGCGGACTGACGATACGCTAGATCAACGTAGCGCAGTCCATCAGCCTCCCGGGGCCTACATCGCCAGTCGCGTGTGCTTGATAAAGTTGGAAACCACTGACGAATCGCTGTCGCCGTGCCATACCAGCATCAGTTCAACAGGATGCGACAGTCCCTCGATAGGTCTTACGACGATATTTTCAGATCGTATCGCATTCGGGATGATCGCCAACCCCATCCCCGATTCCACCATACTCATCATTGCTTCCAGACTGGTCAGGCCTTGATGCCAGATATTCGGATTAAATCCAATCGCCGTGCAGGCACGCAGGATTGCGTCACTATGTGAACGAAACGAAACGGTGTCCGCCCACAAAAAGGGTTCGCCGCGAATATCATCGACGCTGATTTTTGATTTTACCGCCAATGGATGTTCGCTGCTTAGGGCCAAACCGATGTCATCATCCGCAAGTTTCAAGTGCTGAAGACCAGAAACCGGCTTTTCCCATCCATAGACGAATCCGAGATCAATATCGTTCGTCGTCAAGGCTTCGAATTGATCCTGCGAGGAAGAAGAGATGAAACGGAAATGAACGTTTGGAAAGTCGGCGCGAAAGCTCTTGAACGTTGATTTGACAACTGGATAATGATGGGCGGCATCGTGAAATCCAACGCGCAGCGTGCCCAATTGTCCGCTTTCTACCGCAATTGCGCGGCTGCGCGCTTGCTCTGAAAGTCGTAATATCTGCCGTGCGTCTTCGAGATAGGAAATGCCAGCCCGGGATAATGTGATGCCGCGCGGCAACCGCAAGAAGAGGTTTGTGCCCAACTCCTCCTCAAGTAAGCGTATCTGACGTGAAAGTGCAGGCTGTGCGATGTGAAGGCGGGCTGATGCACGGTGGAAGTTTTCTTCTTCCGCTACTGCCACAAAATATCGCAACCGCCGCATGTTCATTCGAAGTTCCCACGCTGAATCAGGAGGTCGACACACGACGCGACGAACCGACTGCCCGTCTTCTCCGCGTTACCTCCATAATCCTGCATCCCTACTCGTTGCGATTGCATCTTGCAAATATATGGCCTCTCTTGCCCCAACCGCAAATGATGCCAAGTCAGCATCAAAACGCCATGTCAATTCTATTTGACCGAAGTTGCCGACCGGCAGACACTTGGCCTTAACCCGGACTGTCAAACCAGATCACAGGTCGAAAACAGAAAATATATTTTAGGGGAGAAGTATGATGATATCGAACCATGTACTGCGGCTATCGATTTGTGCCGGTGTAAGTGCACTGGCCTTGGCGCCCGGTCTGGCTATTGCCCAGACGGATGTCCCAGAAAAATCCACCGCGTTTACAGGTGACGATATTGTTGTGACCGCGCAGCGCCGTTCCGAGCGACTCAGTGAAGTGCCGCTGACAATCAATGTTCAGTCCCGCGAGAAGATGGCTGAAGCCAACATCGTGACGTTCAAAGAACTCGGACAACTTACCTCTGGTCTGAATTTTACTTTCATTGGTGGCGCTGCGCAGCCGACTATGCGCGGTATTTCCAGCCAGAGCACTGCGGCTGGTGCCGAGAACAACGTGGCTATCTACGTCGACGGCGTGTATCAGTCCAACATTTACGGCAACTCATTCGACCTCCCCGATGTCGAGCGCGTCGAAGTTCTAAAGGGACCGCAGGGTACACTGTATGGGCGTAACGCGACCGGTGGCGCCATATTGGTTTATACGCGCAATCCTGAATTCACGACGACGGGCAATATTGAGGTTTCCAACGGCATTTTCGATGGTGGTGCCAATGATTTTCGCGTGAAGGGCTTTGCCACAACGCCACTGACCGAGCAGCTGGCTATAAGCTTGTCCGGTCAATATGCTCATAATGAAGGCTATTTTAGCGACGTGCTTCGCGACAAACGGGCGGGTAAGATCAAGTCGCACAATATTCGCGGTAAACTGCTATACGAGCCAACCGACAGTGTCAGTTTGCTGCTGAACGCGTATTACAGCAAGAAGCATGATGCGAGTGTATTTGCCGGGCAGAATCGGAACTCTCCTTTTCCCGGGACGCCTACGCAAGAATATGACGTCGCCAACGATACTGAGGGTTTCGTTTCAACCAAGAGCCATGGCATCAACCTGAAAGCCTCATTTGAAACAGATGCCGGTACCTTTACGAGCATCACCGGCTATAACCGCGTCAAGCCGACTGCTGTTGCCGATGCCGATGGTTCGCCGACGGCAGCTGTGATTTACGATCTCAATCAGCCTGGCGAAACAATCTCTCAGGATATAAGCTTTGCCAGCCGTGATTTTGGAATCTTCAGCTTCCTGGTGGGCGCAACCGCCTACCATGGCAAGGAGGAGTTCACGCCGCTCGCGGTGCGTGGTGCCCTGGGTGGCCCGACCTTCTATGAAATTGTTTCCTCATCAAGAACAGATGCTTTTGCAGGCTTCCTCGAGACCACAGCAAAGATAACGCCGACGCTCACTGTTACCGCGGGTATGCGCTATAGCTATGAGAATCGTGAAGCGCGAGGTGAATTGATCGTGCCAGCGGTTCCCGAGCAAAGAGCCTCGACATCGTTCCGCGATTGGACACCCCGAGTTTCGGTCCGCTACTCACCTGACCGCGACTATAATTTCTATGTCAGCTATGGCGAGGGCTTCAAGAGCGGCCTGTTCGACACGTCTGGTCTTCCCGGTACCCCTGTGCAGCCGGAGGGGATGAAGGCATGGGAGGCGGGCTTTAAGGCATCGCCGCTTGCAGGCATGCAGATCAATGGTGCTTTCTTCCACTATACCGTCAGCAATCTTCAGACCCAGACCAATAATGCGCAGGGCCTGGCTGTGCTTGCCAACGCTGGCAAAGCCCGGATTGAAGGTGGCGAACTTGAAATCAGCTACCGCGTCACGCCTGAGTTCAGGCTGAGCGGCAGTGGTGCTTATATACCAAAGGCTGACTACCTTGATTATGCCAATGCTGCGTTCGTTGTGCCCGTGTCAGGTGGAGGTGGCGCAGATACGGTTGCCCCAAATCTTGGCGGTACACGCATCGCAAAAACGCCCAAATGGCAACTCAATGCGCTCGCCGCATATGAAACAGACGTATCGTTTGGCAGGATTGGTGCATCGGCCAATATCAGCTACTCATCCTACTTCTTCTATGAGTTGTCACGCTTTGTTCATCAGGACCCCTATGCTCTTCTCAATGGCCAGATCTTCTGGTCGCCCGAAGACAGCGGTCTGAAGGTTTCCCTCTGGGGCAAGAACCTGACAAATAAGACTACGGTCAACAACTATCTGGTCAATGCGACCGGTTTTAACGTGGTGTATCAGGCTCCACGTGAACTGGGTCTCAGCGTCGGTTACGAGTTCTGATCAAAATGAGATGGCGGCGCGTGGTTGTCGCCATCTCATCGTCCGTCTTGGTGACGGGCAAAAGCCTCACTTCTGCGGGCCGGGTTTGAGGGAAGGGTTTGAGTGACAAGTGCAAATCAGATCTGGGATCATGAGGTCGACCTAGTGATTATCGGCAGCGGCGCTGGCGCGGTTACAGCGGCTTTGCGGGCAAGGCGTCTAGGCAAATCGGCGCTCATTGTCGAGAAGGCGCCGGTGTTCGGCGGATCGACAGCTCTGTCAGGCGGTGTCGTCTGGATTCCCAATAGTCCTCCAGTTCTGCGGGCAGGTGTGGATGACAGTCTCGAAAAGGGGCGGGCCTATCTTGATGCCTGCGCGGGCGCTTATGCGCCCGGATCGACCCGCGAGCGTCGTGACGCCTATCTTGAAAAAGGCCCTGAAATGATCGCCTTCCTCGAAATGGAAGGGATGGAATTTGCGTATCTCGACGGATTTTCCGATTACCACGAAGGCGAATATCCGGGGGGCCTGGCGCGTGGCCGCTCGTTGGGAGGTAAAATATTCGCATTGAACCGGCTTGGCGACTGGCTTCCCAAATTGCGCCGCGCAGCGGGACTGCAGGAAATTCCGGCGACAGTGCCGGAAGTTGGCCAAATCGTGCTGAGTGGCAGGACATGGGAAAGTCGGCTGACCTTCTTAAAAGTTGGTTGGCGCATGATTCTGCGCAAGCTCGGCTGGTTGGTCGTTGCTTCGGGTGCGTCTTTGCAGGGGCGGCTGCTGCTTCTTGCCAAGCAGGCCGGACTCGATATCTGGCTTGGTGCTCCATTGACCGATTTTGTCCGTGAGGACGGAAGCGTTACGGGTGTAGTCGTTCGCCAGAATGGCCGTGAAATACGTGTCCGTGCGCGCGGTGGTGTGCTGCTCGATGCTGGGGGTTTCGCGCGAAACCCTGATATGCGCGCCAATATGTCCCGCGTGCCGCACAGTAAATGGACCGTCGCCAATGAAGGTGATACCGGCGAAGTGTTGCAGATGGCGACCGACCTGGGTGCGGATACAGCAATGACGCAGGAAGCCTGGTGGATCCCGGCGTCCTTTTTGCCCGACGGATCGATTTCATGGCATAACCCGATTGACATGGGAAAGCCGCACGTGATCGTCGTTGATCAGGGCGGGTCGCGCTATGTCAATGAAGCAACTTCCTACGTCACGGTCGGACTCGCTATGTTCGAACGCGACAAGACCGTGCCAGCAGTGCCGAGCTGGTTCATCGTCGAAAGTCGACATCGCGATCGCTATCGGATGGGTATCGCACCAGCAGGCAAGACACCTGAAGACTGGATCAGCTCGGGGTATATGAAGCGCGCCGATACGATTGAGGATCTGGCGCGTCAGTGCGATATTCCGCCAGAGAAGCTGCGCGCGACAGTTGATCGCTTCAACGGCTTTGCTGAAGCAGGGCATGATGCCGATTTTGGCAAAGGGGCAAGTGCCTATAACCGGGTGTGGGGAGACCCGAGGAACAAGCCGAATCCGAGCCTTGGAAAAATCGAAAAGGGTCCCTTCTATGCGGTTCAGGTCTTTCCTGCCGACGTGGGGACATGCGGCGGATTGGTCGCAGACGAATATGCACGGGTACTCGACCCGTCTGGCAAGCCGATTGAAGGACTCTATGCTGCCGGTAATATAACGGCATCCGTGATGGGGCCGTCCTATCCCGGCGCAGGAGCAAGCATCGGCGCATCGATGGTATTTTCCTATATTGCCGCGAACCATGCCTTGGGCGAGGTTTGATGCTACAGACCATCGCGGTTTGTCGTGCGGCGTTCGCTACATCGGCTGGCTGAGTGCCTAGATATATGGACGACTTTGCGAAATTCACCGCTTTGGAACAGATAAAGGCACTGAAAGCGCGCTACTTCCGTTTTGTCGATACCAAGGACTGGGATGGGTTGCGCGCTCTGTTCGCGGACAATGCAACCCTCCATTATACCGATGCCAGTCCCGATCCCGGCCCGCAACCGGTCGACCAGGCGATGACCTTCATTCGGGACACGCTGGCGGATGCGACAACGATCCACCACGGTCACATGCCTGAGATTGAATTTGACGATGAGGATCGCGCGCACGGTATCTGGGCGATGGAAGATCGGGTGCTTTGGCCAGAGGGGTCAACCAATCCCTATGGTCTGTATCGGATGCACGGCTGGGGACATTACCATGAGACCTATGAACGGCGAGGCGGCCAATGGCGCATTGTCACGCTGAAACTCACGCGGTTGCGGCGCGAAATTGAGCTGCAGCCCGGTCATACAGTTTAATTTCCGGAGATGATATGACAGGTTTATTCGATCTTACAGGCAAGGTCGCGATTGTTACGGGGTCTTCACGCGGCATAGGCCGCGCTATTGCCATACGTCTGGCAGAGCAGGGTGCGCGGGTGGTGGTATCCTCGCGCAAGGCGTCCGCTTGTCAGGAGGTGGTCGACTTGATCAACGCTGCCAATCCAGGCCATGCCCTCGCCATACCGGCCAGTATCTCCTCTAAAGACGACCTTCAAAAGCTTGTTTCAGGCGCGCGCGACGCCTTCGGACCCATCGATATCATGGTCTGCAACGCCGCCAGCAATGTCCACTTCGGTTCCATGTCGGACCTTGATGATGACATATTCCGCAAGACCTTCGAGAACAACGTGCTGTCCAACCACTGGCTCGCACAGTTGGTTCTTCCGGAAATGATCGAAAGACGCGATGGTGCGATCATCATCGTTTCCTCGATTGGCGGCCTTCGAGGTTCTTCTGTGTTGGGCGCTTATAACATCACCAAGGCAGCCGATCTACAACTCGCGCGGAATCTTGCGATCGAATATGGACACCAGAATATTCGCTCCAACTGCATCGCTCCGGGCCTCATCCAGACTGATTTTTCCAAAGCGCTATGGAACGACCCCGATAATCTGGCGTCCGCGCTGAATGAAATGCCGATGAAGCGGCTGGGCATACCCGACGACATTGCCGGCGCCGCTGTCTTTCTTGCTTCGGCGGCGGGCCGTTATGTCAATGGTGAAACCATCGTTGTTGACGGCGGGCTGACCGTCAGCACGGGCGGCATCTAGATGGATTATCTGACCGTCGATACGGCGCGTCAGACCGACGGCCTGCATCTTGTGCTGACCGCAGGCGTCCCCGGCCCGTGGAGCGAGTCTGCCAAGCAGATTTTTAATTATAAGCAGATTGCTTATCATCCCGTCGCGCAACATCTTTTTGAGGATAACGCCGAGCTGATGGAATGGGTCGGCGTTCGTAACGCCCCTGTCGCAGTTTGTGCCGGCGAGACACCGAAATGTGGCTGGCGGGAAATATTGGAGCTGGCAGAGCGTCTAGCGCCTACGCCTTCACTGCTTCCTGCGGATCCAGATGATTGCGACACGGTGCTCGCATTATCACACGCAATTTGCGGTGAGCACGGTTTCGGCTGGAATCGCCGATTGACGCTTTTTGCTGTGGGCGCAAGCGCAGACGAGGCGAGTGATCTCCAGAAATCCTATGGCATGGAAACAAAGGCAGTCGCGCGCGCGCCGACGCAGACGGCTACGATCATGCGCACGCTAGCCGAACGGCTGCATCGTCAATATGCGCTGGGTCGTAGATCTTTCGTCGGGGACGAGATTTCTGCGTGCGATCTTTACTGGGCCTGCTTTTCACTGATGGTCAAACCGTTACGATCCGAATGGGCTCCGATTCCTGATTATCTCCGCGATCTCTATGGTGCGCTTCCGCCAGAAATTTCAGATGCGCTTGACGATTTGCTGATTGAGCACCGTGATCATGTATTTTCAAAATATATCGCTCTGCCGCTCGATTTTTGAAGCGGAGA
>JBFKAE010000042.1:0-21779 GCA_041621755.1 Sphingomonadaceae bacterium
ATCAGCACGCCATCGCAGCCAAGCTCCATCGCAACGGCCGCATCTGACGCCGACCCGACACCGGCGTCGACCAACACGGGCACCGATGCCTGTTCGACGATCAGGCGTATGGTCACCGGGTTCTGGACGCCAAGCCCCGACCCGATCGGCGCACCCAGCGGCATGATCGCCGCTGCGCCAAGATCCTCAAGCTTTTTCGCGGCAATCGGATCGTCGGCGCAATAAACCATGACATCAAAGCCGTCTTTCACCAGCTCCTTTGTCGCACGCAGCGTTTCTTCCATGTCAGGGTACAGCGTCTTGGCCTCGCCCAGCACTTCCAGCTTCACCAGATTCCAGCCGCCAGCCTCGCGCGCCAGCCGCAGGGTCCGCATCGCATCGTCGGCGGTAAAGCAGCCCGCCGTGTTTGGCAGATAGGTTATTTTCTTCGGATCGATAAAATCCGTCAGCAAAGGTTGCGAGCGGTCAGTAACATTCACCCTGCGCACGGCGACCGTGACGATTTCAGCCCCCGCCGCCGCGACGGCCTGCGCATTCAGCGCATAATCCTTGTATTTTCCGGTCCCGACAATCAGCCGTGATTTGAACCTGCGCCCCGCGACCTCCCAACCATCATCGGCCTTCTCATTGTCGCCACCGCCAACGAAATGCACGATTTCAAGCGCATCTCCATCGGCCAATGCGACGTCGGCATAGGTGGATTTCGGCACGATCTCGAGAGTCCGTTCGACCGCCACGTCCTTCGGATCAAGATCAAGATCACGCAACAGGTCCATCACCCGCAATCCCGCCGCAATCCGGCGCATTTCTCCATTCATGGTGATTGCAATCATCGTGGACATGTTTTCCCGCACTTCCCTGATCCAAAGACGGCCCATATAAGAAGCTCAAGCCACGACGGCTAGACATGAATGGGGAAACAACATGACGGACGAACGACCCGTAGTCATGGTCTTGAATGGCCCGAACCTCAATCTGCTGGGGCTGCGCGAACCTGAAATCTATGGATCGGAAACGCTCGACGACATAGCGGCGGGCCTTGAAGATCATGCAAAGACCCTTGGGCTTGAGATCGATCTTCGTCAGTCGAACCACGAGGGACACCTTGTCGACTGGATTCAAGAGGCGGCATCGCGCGGCGCAAAAGCGATCATATTGAACGCCGGTGCCTACACGCATACGTCGCTGGCACTTCGTGACGCGATCAAATCGGTCAGCGTGCCGGTGATCGAGGTTCATATTTCGAATCCGGCGGCGCGTGAACGCTTTCGCCATCACAGCCACATCACACCCGTTGCCAAAGGATCAATTGTCGGATTTGGCACACACGGATACACGCTGGCACTGGACGCGGCGGCCCGGCTCTGACTAGTAGGGCACCAACAAACAAAACAGAGGTATGCATGGCCACAACAGGCAAAACAGGCGGCATGGACGTTGACACAAAGCTGGTACGCCAGCTTGCAAAGATGCTCGACGAAACAGGCCTTTCCGAAATCGAAGTCGAAGACGGCGACCGCAAAATTCGCGTCGCCCGCCAGATTGGCGGCTCTTTTGTCGCAAGCGCGCCTGCCCCACAGGTCACGCCGCAAGCGCCTGCCGCAACACCTGCGCCCGCCCCTGCGACGACCGAAGACCCGCGATCCCACCCCGGTGCGGTCAAATCGCCTATGGTCGGTACGGTCTATCTTTCAGCGGAACCCGGCTCAGCACCTTTCGTCAAGGAAGGCGACACGGTTGCCGCTGGCGATACGCTGCTCATTATCGAGGCGATGAAGGTCATGAACCCCATCACAGCAGGCAAGGCCGGCAAAGTGACGAAACTTTGCGTCACCAACGAACAACCCGTCGAATTCGACGAAGTTCTGGCTATCATCGAATAATGTTCGATAAGGTCCTTATTGCGAACCGCGGCGAAATCGCGCTTCGCATCCACCGCGCCTGTCACGAAATGGGTATCAAGACGGTGGCCGTACACTCGACTGCCGATGCCGACGCCATGCATGTGCGCCTTGCGGACGAAGCCGTCTGCATCGGTCCGCCGGCTGCCACTGACAGCTATCTCAACGTCGCCAACATCATTTCGGCCGCTGAAATGAGCCATGCCGACGCGATTCACCCCGGCTATGGGTTCCTGAGCGAAAACGCGCGCTTTGCCGAAATCGTCGAAGAACATCAGATTGGCTGGATCGGACCGTCGCCGGAACATATCCGCATGATGGGCGACAAGGTCGAAGCCAAACGCACCGCCGGAAAACTTGGCATCCCGCTCGTTCCGGGCAGTGAAGGCGCGATTCGCGACATTGATGAAGCGCGCAGCATTGCCGAAAAGATCGGTTACCCGGTCCTCGTCAAGGCAGCGTCGGGCGGTGGCGGACGCGGCATGAAGGTCGTCGAAAGCCCCGACAAACTCGAATCGGCGCTGACACAGGCCGGGAACGAGGCCAAAGCTGCCTTTGGCGACGCCACGGTCTATCTTGAAAAATATCTTGGCAATCCACGTCACATCGAATTTCAGGTGTTCGGCGACAGTCACGGCGGTGCTGTGCATCTTGGCGAGCGCGACTGCTCCTTGCAGCGTCGTCATCAAAAGGTGCTGGAAGAATCGCCCTCGCCCGCACTCAATGCCGATCAGCGCATGAAAATGGGTGAAGTCTGCCGCAAGGCGATCGCCGGCATGGGCTATCGCGGCGCAGGCACCATCGAATTCCTTTATGAAGACGGCGAATTCTACTTCATCGAAATGAACACACGGCTTCAGGTCGAACACCCGGTCACCGAAATGGTCACCGGCATCGATCTCGTCCGCGAACAGATTCGCGTCGCATCGGGCCTGCCATTGTCTGTGACGCAGGACGACATCCGCTTTGCCGGCCACGCCATAGAATGCCGGATCAATGCCGAAGACCCTGAAACCTTCACGCCCTCGCCCGGCAAGGTTACGCGCTATCACGCGCCCGGCGGTCTCCACGTTCGCGCCGACAGTGCTCTTTACGATGGCTATGCGATCCCGCCATATTATGACAGCCTGATCTCGAAGCTGATCGTCTATGGGGCCAGCCGCAACGACTGCCTGATGCGTCTGCGGCGCGCCCTTGAGGAATATATCATCACCGGCCCGAAAACCACGATCCCGCTGCATCAGCGGCTGATCGAGGATCCCGACTTCATCAACGGCGATTATTCGATCAAATGGCTTGAGGCGTGGCTCGAAAAACAACGCGATGGAGATACGAATTGAGTGTGAAAGTCTGGTTCAATCCGCGCTGCGGTACGGCGCGCAACGTGGTTGCATGGTTGACTGATAAAGGCATCGCGCACGAAGTCCGCGAATATCTGAAAGAGCCGCCAAGCCGCGCGGAAATCGAAGACGTGCTGAAGAAATCCGGCATGACCGCGCACGAACTTCTGCGCGCAAAGGAGGCGCTTGCCGAAGAGCTTGGCCTGCGTGATCCAGCCGTCTCCCAAGACACGATCCTCTCGGCAATGGTCGACAATCCGATCCTCATCAATCGACCCGTGGTGATTGATGGCGAACGCGCTGCGCTCTGCCGACCGTCGGAGACCGTCGCTGCGTTTTTCTCAAGCTGACCCCTTGCCGCTTTGCCCAAACACAATGTAAGCCGCCCTGCCCGGCACCCGTTCGTCGGGATATCTGAGGGAGCATCCGTATGAAACTCGTGATCGTCGAATCGCCGGCGAAGGCAAAGACGATCAACAAGTATCTCGGCTCGGACTACAAGGTTCTGGCCTCCTTTGGTCATGTCCGCGATCTGCCGCCAAAGGATGGTTCGGTCGCGCCCGATGACGATTTTGCGATGAAATGGCAGGTCTCTGCCGACCGCTCCAAACAGCTCAAGGACATACTTGCTGCTTCGAAATCCTCGGACACGCTCATCCTTGCGACCGACCCCGATCGTGAAGGCGAGGCGATAAGCTGGCACCTTTATGAACATCTGAAAGCAAAAAAAGCGCTGCCCGCAAATGTCGAGCGCGTCACCTTCAATCAGATCACCAAGACCGCTGTCCTCGATGCGATGGCAAAGCCGCGCAACCTCGATACGCCGCTGATCGACGCTTATCTTGCCCGTCGCGCACTTGATTATCTGGTCGGCTTTACGCTCTCGCCCGTACTCTGGCGCAAGCTGCCCGGCGCGAAGTCCGCAGGCCGCGTGCAATCGGTCGCGCTGCGCATCATCGTCGATCGCGAACGCGAGATCGAAGCCTTCAAATCGCAGGAATACTGGACCGTCGAGGGCACGTTCGAAACGGCTGGTGGACAGGCATTCACAGCGCGCCTTGTCGGCTGGCAGGGCAAGAAGCTCGACAAGTTCTCGCTGAACAACGCCGCACTTGCCAACGAGGCCAAGGCCGACACGGCCGCTGGCGACTATCACGTCGCATCGGTCGACAAAAAGCCGGTGACGCGCAACCCTTATGCACCGTTCACGACATCGACGCTGCAACAGGAAGCCTCGCGCAAGCTTGGCCTTTCGGCAACGCAGACCATGCGCACCGCGCAGGCGCTTTATGAAAGCGGCCACATCACCTATATGCGGACCGACGGCGTCCAGATCGCTGGCGAGGCCATTGCTGCAGCGCGCGACGTCATCGCCGAAGACTTCACGACCAAGCATCTGCCCGAAAAACCGCGCTTTTATTCATCGAAAGCCAAAAATGCCCAGGAAGCGCACGAGGCGATCCGCCCCGTCGACCTGCGCAAGCGCCCTGCCCGCGCCGGGCTTTCAGGCGATGAAGCCAAACTCTACGACCTCATCTGGAAACGCACACTGGCAAGCCAGATGGCGAGCGCCAAGCTCGAACGCACCACGGTCGAGCTTAAGGACAAATCGGGTCGGACCGAACTGCGCGCCACGGGTCAGGTCACGATCTTCCCGGGCTTCCTCGCGCTGTATCAGGAAACCGTCGAAGACCCCGAAGACGGCGATGACGACGATGGCAAGCGGCTGCCCGTCATCAATCAGGGCGATACGCCCGCGTGCAAGGCGACGTCCGCCGACCAGCATTTCACCGAACCGCCACCGCGCTTTTCCGAAGCCAGCCTTGTCAAAAAGCTGGAGGAACTCGGCATCGGTCGTCCTTCAACCTATGCGTCGACATTGCAGGTTCTCAAGGACCGGGCCTATGTGCGCATCGATAAAAAGCGCTTCATTCCCGAGGAAAAGGGCCGTTTGGTCACAGCCTTCCTCGAACGGTTTTTTGAACGCTACGTCTCCTATGACTTTACGGCGGGCCTCGAAGACCAGCTTGATGAAATTTCAGCGGGCGACATCGACTGGAAGGCCGTTCTGCGCGCTTTCTGGCAGGATTTCCGGCCCAAAACCGACGAAATCATGGAATTGAAGCCGTCCGAAGTCACAGAAGCGCTCGACGAATTTCTCGAACCTTTGCTGTTTCCGGCAACCGATGGCACCGACCCGCGCGCCTGCCCGTCATGCGACAATGGCCGCCTCAGCTTGCGCGGTGGCAAGTTCGGCGCCTTCATCGCCTGTTCAAACTATCCCGAATGCCGCTACACCCGCCCCTTTGCCAGCGAGAATGGCAATGGCAGCGCGGATACCTCCGACCTGCCGCGCGAACTTGGCATCGACCCCGATAGCGGCAAGACCGTCTCGCTGCGCTCTGGCCGTTTCGGGCTGTTCCTGCAACTCGACGAAACCGAAGACGGCGCAAAGCCTGCCCGTGCATCGATCCCCCGCGATGTCGAGGTCGATACTGTCGACCTCGAACTGGCACTGAAGCTGCTTTCGCTCCCCCGCGACGTCGGCCCCCATCCCGAATCCGGCGAAATGATCAGCGCCTCAATCGGTCGTTATGGCCCCTATCTCATCCACAGCGGCAAATATGCCAAGCTCGCCAACACTGCCGAAGTCTTTGAAATCGGCATGAACGCAGCGGTCGTCAAACTCGCCGAAGCCGCCAATCGCGGCGGACGCAAGGCTGCCGAACCGCTGAAGGAACTCGGCGCGCATGCCGAAAGCGGCAATGTGCTCAAGGTCATGGATGGCCGCTATGGTCCCTATGTCACCGACGGCAAGGTCAACGCCACACTCCCCAAGGGCAGCGACCCGATGACGTTGACGCTTGAGGAAGCCACCAAACTCATCGACGAAAAAATTGCCAAGGGCCCCGCGAAAAAGAAACCCCGAGCAAAGAAAAAGGCCCCGGCCAAAAAGAAGTGACCCTCGCGCGCGAGCGTCTGGGTACCCTACTCGCTGCTTTTCCCGTCGCGGCGATAGGGCGCGAATGATCGCATCGCCGCTATGTCCGCGTCCACGACGGCGCGTTCGCGGGCAAGATAGTCTTCAATCGCTGCGCGCAGCGAGGGATTGACGATATAATGCGCTGAATAGGTTGTGACCGGCAAATATCCGCGTGCAAGCTTGTGCGGGCCCTGCGCTCCGGCTTCAACGCGCTTGAGACGGTTGGCAATCGCAAACTCTATTGCCTGATAATAGCAAAGCTCAAAATGCAGGAAGGGAAGATCGATGCGGGTGCCCCAATAGCGACCGTAAAGACAATCGTCCCCGATGAAATTGAGCGCGCCCGCGACCGGTGTGTCGCCGTCATATGCAAAAATCAGCAATATTCTGTCCGCCATGCGTTCGCTGATCAGGCTGAAAAATCCACGCGTCAGATAGGGGCGGCCCCATTTGCGTGCGCCAGTATCCTGATAAAAAAGCCAGAATGCATCCCAGTCGCTTTCGGTAATATCGGCGCCCCTGACATGGCGGATGTCGAGGCCGCTTTGACCCGCGTCCCGGCGCTCGCGGCGGATCGTCTTGCGCTTTCTTGATGTCAGCGCGCCAAGAAATGCGTCAAAGTCGTGATAGTCATCGTTGAACCAGTGAAACTGCTCGCCGTGGCGAATAAGCCAGTCGGCATTCCTGAAATCGGCCACTTGCGGCTCTGTTATGAACGTCGCATGCGCCGATGACAGCCGCTGCGCCTCGCACATCATCTCTATGCCGTGTATCAGCGGGGCGGGGTCGACGTCGTCGCGCAACAGCAGGCGCGGCCCGGTCGCAGGTGTGAAGGGCACGGACATCTGGAATTTCGGATAATAGCGCCCGCCCGCACGTTCAAAGGCATCGGCCCAGCCATGGTCGAAGACATATTCACCCTGGGAATGCGACTTTGCATAGCCCGGCGCGATGGCCGCGATGCTTCCCTTTGCATCATCGAGCACGATATGCGCGGGTTGCCACCCGGTTTCAGCGACCGCGCTGTGCGAATCTTCAAGCGCGGTGATGAATGCGTGGGTCAGAAACGGGTTGCCCTCGCCCGCGCAGGCGTTCCACGTTGCAGCGTCAAGATCGGCAGCACGGGTTATCAGCCTGACAACACATTCATTGGCCCCGGTCATGCTTTGCCGTCGGGTTCCTGTTCAAAGATAATCTGATCGGCATGGGCTTCGGCGCGGGCGCGATCTTCGGCGCTGCGCACCGTCCATGTCAGGACATCATGGCCCTTTGCCCTGAACCGCGCTGAATCCGTGCTGGGCAGCGAGCGGATATCATAGGCAAGAAAGTGCGGTTTTGCCGAACGCATTGCCCATCGTCGGGCCAACCAGCCCCGTATACCCTGCGTCCGCGGCGCGCCGTCTTCTGTTACGACAAGGCCACGAACGGTAAGCGGACTGTGCTCGGCGAACCAGCCGACAATGCGCGGATCAAAGGACATGACCGCCGCCCAGCCATTTGCGCCTTCGATCGCCCGCCGTATCGCCCTGCACAGCGCTTCGCTGCCGCCACGACCGACTGATTTTGCTTCGATCAGCAGCGGTACGCGTCCACGGATGTGCACAATAGCTTCACGAAGCGAACGAATTGGCTCGTCAGTGCCAGCAAGCTTGATCTGCGCCAGTTCGCGTGTGGTATGCGCCGATACGCGCCCTTTTCTGCCCGTAAGGCGCAAAAGGTCCTCATCGTGAAAAACCACGGCACCCTTGTCGACGGTCAGTTGAACATCAAGTTCGATCCCGAAGCCGTTTTCGATCGCACGGTCAAATGCGGCAAAGCTGTTTTCGACCGCCCCCCCGGGCGCGTGCAGACCGCGATGCGCGAACGGTCGCTTCGTCAGAAAGCTGAAATCGCGCGGTTCGCTAAGCTGGATCGGGTGTCTAGCCATCGGCAACGGCCAGTATAGCATCAATTTCAACGGCAACACCACGCGGCAGAACGGCTACGCCGACAGCGCTTCTGGCGTGATAGCCCGCTTCGCCAAAGACCTCGACCATAAGGTCGCTGGCGCCGTTCGCGACCTCGGGCTGGTCGGTAAAATCAGGCGTGGATGAAATAAAAACATTAAGTTTGATGACACGCGCGACTTTTGAAAGACTGCCAAGCGCCGCCTGCGCTTGCGCCAATATGCCAAGCCCGCACAGTCGCGCCGTCGCCTGACCGGTGGCAACGTCCATCGTTTCGCCAAGCCGTCCGAGCACAAGCGAGCCATCTCCCTTGAAGGGGATTTGCCCGGCAATGTGCAGCAAACCGTCATTGAGAACATAAGGGACGTAGTTTGCAGCAGGCGCAGCGGCTTTTGGCAATGCAATGCCCAGCGCTGCAAGCCGGTCTTCTATTTTGGTGGTCATTATCCCTGTTTCCTCGCCTTTACGTTATGTTCTGCCACTTTGATCAATTATGGCAACGCATCATGTCTGATATTGATCCGAATATGATCCACCGAGAATCGTACGGGCGGCCGTAAGTTGATTTGGCGCAATATCCAGCTTTTGTGCACATTGGACCAGATCGGCCTCGTTTGCAGATAGAAAATCAAGTACAGCCAGCAGGATATGTCGTTCCCCGGCATCCTGTCGTAAATTTTCAACGGTCAGCCCGGTCAACGACAGAAAGCGTGGGCCAAGAGTGTCATTGCCGACTATGGTCGCAAGCGCGCGCAGCGCAAGCAACTCGGCGTTATCAACCTCTGGTGTAGTTTGGTAAGGTGCCATTAGGATTGGGACAGTAGGAATGACCGACGTTTTCGCCAAGGCTGATTCTGATTTGGACAATCAAAATGACAGCGGCACCGTCACAGGGGGGCAGAAAATGAGCAAGACGATACTCGTTGTTGAGGATAATGACCTCAACATGAAGCTGTTTTGCGATCTTCTGGAAGCGCACGGCTATCGAACGCTCAAGACCCGCGATGGACGCGGCGTGCCCGATATGGTGCGTACCGACCGGCCCGACCTTATCCTGATGGACATTCAGTTGCCCGAGGTTTCAGGTCTGGAGGTCACAGGCTGGCTGAAAGCGGACGCGGAACTTTGTGACATTCCCGTTGTAGCGGTAACGGCGTTCGCCATGAAGGGCGATGAAGATCGCATCAGGGCCGGTGGCTGCGAGGCGTATATTGCCAAGCCGATTTCAGTCGTGCGGTTTATTGAAACCGTCCGACAATTTGCCTGAACCCATAATCACGCAGCCCGATCGGGCTGCAGGCGCTTACTTGATCTTGGCTTCCTTGAACTCGACATGCTTGCGCACGACGGGGTCATATTTGCGGAAAGTCATCTTTTCGGTGATGTTGCGCGGGTTCTTTTTCGTGACATAGAAAAAGCCGGTGCCTGCCGTGCTTTGCAGCTTGATCTTGACTGTGGTCGGTTTGGCCATGGCGCGGCGGTCCTTGCGCTAGAAATTTTCAATATTAAAAAGAACGCGGCGCATCTCGCACCGCGCGTGTGGGCCGGGCTAATGCCGCAAGACGTGGGGCTAGTCAAGACCGTGTGAAAGAGACCGCATTAACACTGCGGCAACCGTGCCAACGTATAGTCGTTCTATGAAACAGCAAGACTTTGACGAGCTCCATCAGGAATTGGCTGACCGGCTGGAGCATATCCAGCTTTTGATGCAGGCGGGCGACGGCGCGGAAATCGCCCGGCAGCTTCATTCGCTGAAGGGACTGGCGAAAGCATATGGCCTTGTCCGTTTTGCATCTGAAATCCATGCCGCGGAAGACACGCCGGAAGATTATGTCAATCAGGACGCGATGACGTCGCGCCTCGACGTGCTTTACCGACTGCTCGACGACATCGGCAACGTTGCCTGATTTTAACGCTTTTTCCTGAATTTACGGACATGTTTGGGCAATGGGGGGCGACCCGACGGCTTCTGACGACGCGCCTTTAGCTGCGGCAAGGGCGCATCGGGCAGTTCAAAGCGCAAAGCACCGCTGATCGGGTTCGCTTCGACAAGGCGCAGGTCAAGCCGCTGACCCATATGATAGGTCGTACCGGTCGATAATCCTTCGATCGTTTTTGCACCCTCGTCAAAATGAAAGCGTTCGGGACCGAGCGAGGACATCGGCACAAGCCCGTCCCCGCCAATTTCATCGACGCTTGCAAACAGCCCAAAGCGTGTGACGCTGGTGACGCGAGCCCGGACAATCTGGCCGGTTCGTTCGGCAAGATAGGCAGCAACATAGCGATCAATCGTCGCGCGCTCGGCTTCCATAGCGCGGCGTTCTGTCATGGAAATATGCTCAGCGGTACGCGCCATCGTCTGTGCCTCGTGATCGCTTAAGCCACCATCGCCCAGACAATATGCGCGGACCAGAGCGCGATGGACGAGAAGATCGCTATAGCGGCGTATCGGTGACGTAAAATGCGCGTAGGAGCCAAGCGCGAGACCGAAATGGCCATGATTGTCCGGCGAATAATAAGCCTGCGTCTGCGTCCGCAAGACTTGCTGCGAAATTTGCTCATGGAGGATCGGGTCGTCGATTCGGTCCATCAACTGGTTGAACACGGCGGGTCGGATCACCTGACCGAGCGCGAATTTTTCGCCCAGGCTTTTCATGAAATCGGCAAGCGCGACGAGCTTTTCGCGGCTTGGCGGTTCGTGGACGCGGTAGACCAGCGGCGATTTCATCTCTTCAAGCGCCTTTGCCGCGGCGACGTTTGCGGCAATCATGAAATCCTCGATCACCTGATGCGCGTCGAGATGCGCGCGGACGTGGATTTCGGTAATGCGCCCATCCTCGTCGAGCGCGACCTTGCGTTCAGGCAGGTTAAGATCAAGCGGTGCACGGCGGTCACGCGCGGTTTTAAGCGCTTCCCAGGCGTTCCACAGCGGTCGCAGCACGCCTTCAAGCAGCGCGTGATCTTCTGCGCCGTCAATCGCCGCCTGAACGGTCTCGTACGGCAGGTTTTCAACGCAGCGGATTAGCGCGCGCGAAAAGCGCCAGCTTTTCAGATTGCCATGCTTGTCAATATCGAGATGGCAGGCAAGAACGCCCTTGTCAGCGTCGGCGCGCAAGGAGCAGGCATCGTTCGACAGTGCTTCAGGCAGCATCGGCACGACGAGGTCGGGGAAATAGACGCTGTTGCCGCGTTCACGCGCCGCACGGTCGATGTTGGAACCGGGGCGAACGAACCAGCTGACGTCGGCGATTGCAACGATGGCCTTCCAGCCGCCGTCGTCGGACGCGGCGGCCCAGACCGCATCATCATGGTCGCGCGCGTCGGCGGGGTCGATGGTGATAAAAGGTAGCGCGCGAAGATCCTCGCGTTCGCCAAGGTCGAGCGAAGCGGCCTTTTCGGCGTCATCGAGAACCTCGTCAGGAAATTCGTGAGGAATGCCCTTTTCGTGAATAGCGATCAGCGAAAAGCTGCGCGGTGCCAGAGGGTCGCCAAGCCGCTCGACGACGCGACCTGTGGAACGTGCGCCACTGCCGCTTTGTTCGGCGAGCACGAGTTCGCCGACTTCAGCATCGGAAGGATCGGTAATCTTGAGGTCGTGACGAAGTTTCTTGTCCGCAGGCACAAGGAACCAGCCGCTTGCATCCTTGCGCAATACGCCAAGCATGGCGTCCTGCGACGATGCGCCGATCTTTTTCATGACGTGAGCAGTGTAGCCGCCGCCGGTTTCCTCAATCCGCGCAAGAATACGGTCGCCTTCGCGCAGCGCACCGCGACGCTTGTCGGCGATGACACGGACGCGCGGCGGCGGGACGGCGTGGGTCCAGTTTTCGGGCGCGGCGTGAAGGTCACGGCCATCGATGCTGGTGATCTTGAGGACCGTAACCTTGGGCAGGCCACCGCCCTTGTGAAAGGTCTTTGCCGCGCCTTTTTCGATAAGGCCTTCATCAGCCATTGTTTTCAACAACGCCTTTAACGCGATCTTGTCAGCGCCATGCAGGCCGAAGGCCCTGCCGATTTCCCGCTTGCCCGCCGCGCGCGGGCTTGATTCGATAAATTCAAGAATCTGATCGCGCGACGGAAAACCGGCTGTGGGTTTGCGGGTCAAGCCGAAAGCTGCGCTTCGATAGTCGCGATAATGGCTGGATCATCTGGCGCGATGTCAGGCGCAAACCGGGCAGCGACACTGCCGTCTTTGCCTACAATGAACTTCTCGAAATTCCACAGCACTTCGGGATCTTCCGTGGGCGTCATGCCATAGCCCTTGAGCCTTTCGCGAAAGGCATCGGCATCGCCCTGCTTTTTGGGCGCGGCATTCGTAAGCGCGGCATAAAGCGGGTGCTTGTCAGGGCCGGTCACAACGATTTTCGAAAACATGGGAAAATCGACACCGAAATTCGTAGTGCAGAAGTCTGCGATCTCCGCATCCGTTCCAGGTTCCTGCGCGCCAAAATCATTGGCCGGAAAGCCGAGCACGACCAAGCCCTTGTCTTTATACTGGCTGTAAATCTTCTCCAGCCCTTCATATTGCGGGGTAAGACCGCATTTCGAGGCAACATTGACAAGAAGCAGCACTTTTCCCGCGTGATCGGCAAGCGATGCAGGCGCCCCTGCAAGCGTGGTCAGTGGAATATTCTGGAGCGAATCTGTCATCATATAATCCTGTATTTTGGTAAGCGGGATTGGCAAGAAGAAAGCGGGCATAACGGGACGGTATATGTCAACCCCGATACGCGCACCCGCACCTTATCATCCCGAGCCAAAGCGTGGGGCATATAATGTTTGGCAGGTCGCAAAGACGTACCCAAGACCAGCGACACGCCGCGCACAAAGGGCCGGGCATTCGTGTCATATTCCGATTTTTCAGGATTCGGGACGTCGCGCGGGCACAGAGGACGAGCGTCTGACAGGCCCTGCCCCCGATCTTGATCCACCCCGGTCCCAATGGGTCGGGCTTTCCTTCTGCGCTCAGCGTATAACGGTTTGCGGCGCGCTCCGCATGATACGCGATAATACAACGGAGCAGCGCCGCGCCGCAGGCTACGCCCGTTACAAGCGCAGCCACGACACTGGGTCGATCGGAAGCCAAAATCCGGCTATCCGTCGCCTGAGCTGTAACGCAGATCTAGACCGTTAAACCGCAAACGAACACCCGGTAGTTACCGGGTACATCACTTTAATTTCGCCTGCTGCGACCACCCGTAATATGCCGGGGTCAGGTGCCCAAAACCCCCGTAAAACCGACGTAAATGGCTCCATTGACACGCGCCAAAAACGAGCGGACGGACGCATTGCATTTTTTGCAACTCATTAAAAGAGGAAGAAAATTCCATCAGATTAAGCCTATTTTAGTGAACACCCTGGTAAGCACCCCCTCAATCGCGCTCAATAGTGCTGCGCGGACGCTTCATGTACTTCACCGTAATTCCTCTGGGAGATAGATGTGAGCAACCCTGCGATAAAGCGCACCTCGATTGTAGTACTGAAATATGCATCATGCGCACTCGTTCCACTCAGCCTGTCGAGCGCAACGCTCGCTGCGACAGCTACCGATACATTTGATGTAACGGCGTCGGTGATTGATGCTTGCCAGATCACTGCGGCCGATCACAGCTTTGGCAGCTACAGCTCGATCTCGGGGTCCAACCTCGACGCAACATCAAGCATCAATATTCTTTGCACCAACGGCACATCCTATGATGTGGAGCTTAATGCCGGGACAACGGTGGGCGGCGCCATAGCGGCACGCCTGTTGACCGACGGGGCGAACACGCTTGCCTATAATCTTTATACCACATCGGGCCGCACAACCGTCTGGGGCGATGGCACCGGAGCGTCAGCAACGGTCGCGGGTACGGGCAGCGGCAGCCTGCAATCGCTGACCGTTTATGGCCGCGTCGCGGCAAGTCAGGCCGTACCGGTCGGCAGCTATTCCGACACCGTCACCGCAACCATTACGTTCTGAGATCACCATGTCGACCAGTCGAATTCTTGCGCTCGCCACTTGCCTCGGCTTCCTCGTGTCTGCGCCTTGCTCAGCGCTCGAACTTTATCCGACGACCTTAAAGCTTGATCAGGACAAGCCTGTCACGACGCTGCGTGTTCGCAACACCAGAGCCACCCCTGTCAGTTATGAATTTTCGGGATACCGCTGGACGCAGGAAGACGGCAAGGACGTCCATACGCCCGACCGAAATTTTATCGCAACGCCCCCCATATTGACGTTGAAGCCCGGCGCAGAGGCCATTGTCCGCATCGGCATCATTTCTGACGATGACAGAGACCCGAACGAACACGCCTATCGCCTGCTTGTAAATGACATATCGCCGCGCGGCCCAGCCGACAGGAACGGTTTGAATGTGCGTTTGCAGATCTTGCTGCCGGTCTTTCTTGCGCAGGCAATCGCCAAGCCCGAGGTCAGCCTTACTGGCCGCACAGCGTCAAACGGGCGCCTATGCATCACCGGAAACAATATTGGCACCGCCCACGCCAAAATGATCTGGATCGGAAACGACAAGGCAAAGGCCGGGAAAATCCCGACCCACCACTATTTCCTCGCTGGATCGCAGAGTGAGGTTTGCGTCGACGCGCAGCCGCAAGCTCAAGCGAAACTGGCATTTTCAGCCGGATTAACGTCCGCCTATCAACATGGCGTGAAGGTACATGATGTACAGACAACGCAGAATAGCGTGGTGGCGCTGTCTGGCGATTAACTGTCTGTTTTCTGTACCCGCTGGCGCGACCGAAGCGCTGCAGAAAGCCGACGAGTTCGCGGCGCTTCCCGACATTAACAGGCTGCGGCATGAACGCCCGGCCACTGCGGCTACCTTTGTTCTGGTACAGCCAGTGCTGAACGGGGTCGCCCTTGATGCTTCCATCTTTGTAGGAAAGCGCGGCAGGGATGTGATGCTGCCAAGCGCCTTTCTTGCCGAAAATAATATTCAACACACAGGCGCCCGCGAATGGCTCAACGGCCAGGCTTTCGCAGTGGCGAGCGATCTTTCGTCCATGCAGGTCACGCTGCTCGAAGACAAAGGCGCCGTCGACATTGACTGCACCGCGGGGTGTTTTGAAACAACGGAACTGTCCGTCCAACGCCGCAAAGTTGTTGAGCCCTCTCAAATTGCCCCCGGCGCCTTTATCAATTACGACCTGTTTGCGCAGATCGGGAACGATAAAGATACGTTTGGCGGCCTTGCGGAATTTGGTCTGTTTTCAAACGCCGGAACGCTTCTTGCGAACGCCGCATGCTCGAATTCAAGTTCCGCGCCCTCCTGTCTCAGGCTTGAAACCAGTTGGACAATCGACAATCCGAAATCCGCCCACCGCTTGCGTTTCGGCGATGCCATCACATCTGCTGCGGGGTGGAGCGCACCTGCGCGCTTTGGTGGCATACGCTGGGGCACGGATTATTCACTGCGTCCGGATTTTGTGACCTTTCCAACACCTTCATTTTCGGGCGAAGCGGCCCTTCCCGGCTCTGTCGAGCTATTGTTCAACAACGCCCAACGTTTCGAATCCGGGCTTCCAGCCGGACCGTTCAGCGTTTCTGATCTGCCCGTCGTCACCGGCGCAGGCACAGCGCAAATTGTCGTCACCGACATGCTTGGGCGGGAGACCGTTATTTCGGCCGATTATTATACCGCGCCACAGCTCCTGAAACCCGGTCTTGCCGAATATGCGCTTGAAACCGGGTTCCTTCGACAGGATTTTGGGACCCGCTCGAACGCTTATGGTTCTGCGTTTGCTTCGGGCACCTATGTGCGCGGGATCACAAGCGGATTCACCGCAGGTATACGCGCCGAACTCAGCGCCGATCATCAAACTGGCGGCATCACCACCGGTTTTGCAAACAAGGCTCTCGGTGTGGTCGAAACCGCAGCGGCAGTTTCCAATGTCCGCGGACAAACCGGCACCTTGGTGGATATACGTCACGAATGGCGATCATCATCCTTTTCGATTGGCAGCGGCATTTCCGTGGCGAGCAGGCATTTTACGCGTTTCGGGCAAGAGCGCGTCGCACCGCGCATAACAGCACGTTCCTTTGTCAGCTATAATGATCCCGGCTTGGGCGGTGCATCACTCAGCTGGACGTATCGCAACGAGCAAAGTGGCGATAAATTCCACTCCGCCGGGTTTCGATATGCAAAATCCTTCAAATCAATATCGGTCAATGTATCGGCGCTCCACATCTACAAACCCGCCTCAAATTTCGTTGCCGCCCTGTCGCTTTCCATTCCGCTTGGAAGCAGGACAACCGCAAGTGTCGGCACCGAATATGACGGCAACCACATGGGCGGCGATGTGCGTTACCGGCGCAGCGCCGCGGCTGTCGGAGAACTCGGCTACGACGCCCGCATCGCCATTGACGGCGTTGATCGATACGAAGCAGGCGCGGAATATCAGACACATTATGGCGATGCCTCAGCCCGCTTCAGCAAAGTAAACGCCAGGGAAGCCGGACGCTTCACCGTTCGTGGTGGTCTTGGGTTTCTCGCGGGCAAACCCTTCATGGCACCACCAATCACCAACAGTTTCGCCGTTGTTTCCGTTGGCAAGGAGGCAGGCGTTCATGTCTATCATGACCGACAAATGGTCGGGACGACCGACAGTGACGGCAAAGTCGTAATCCCTCGATTGCGCGCCTTTGAGCGCAACACCATATCGTTCGAAGCCGAAGATCTCGGCCTTGCGACAAGCTTCGATGCCGTTGACACCGTGATCACGCCGGGGCTGCGCACCGGGCACCGTATCGCCTTTAAGGTCAAACAATCGGTCAATCTGATGGCCAATATCGTCATGCAGGACGGCGCGCCTCTTGGACCCGGCCACCAGTTGACCGACCTTGCCTCGGGCAAAACCATTCCCATCGGCCGCAATGGCCGCATCTACATTGCCGACGCACAGCCCCGCATGCGATTGCGTTATGACCGCGGGGGAAAACGTTGCGATGTGACCCTGGACGTCCCCAAAGCTTCTGGTGATGCGCCATATCACTTGCTCGGCGAGATCCCCTGCATCAATCGATTTGAGGATCGAATATGATACGCCGTGCGATCAAAACCCTGTGTCTCGCCTTTGGGCTGTTCATCCTGTCAAACACAGCCAATGCGAGTTGTGTCGGAATCAGCTGCTCTTGTTCGGTCGATGCCTCAACACTCAATTTCGGGGTCTACAACCCACTTGCCGCCGGCAATCTCGACGCAACCGGCAGTGTCAGCGTCACCTGCGGCGCGCTCGTCCTAGGCGCCAATATTTCCTATAATGTGACTCTGGGCGCTGGCGGCAGCGGCAATCCGCTAAGCCGTACAATGTCAAACGGCGCAAACACACTAAGCTATAATCTCTATACGAATGCAGGCCGTACGCTGATCTGGGGTGACAATAGCGGTGGAACCAGCACCGTCAGCAGCGCCTATTTATTGAACCTGCTCTTATCACGCACCGACGCATTTTCAATTTACGGTCGCATACCGTCGGGCCAGAATGTCACTGCCGGGTCATATACCGATACGATTGTCGCAACCGTCATTTTCTGATTGTCGACCGCTAAACGAAATGCGGCTCCGGACGGGTGTGCAGGTCGTCATAATGCACGAGCCGTGGAGTCTTGCCCAGCGGCACGGGCTTGCCATCACGGAACGCCCACTCTCCCCTGTCGCAGGCATCGGCGGCAACATAGCCATTGATATAAAAGCGCCGCATATGATCCTGCATATTCTGCCCTGATCCATGCACAAGATAAGGGTGCCAGATCGCAAGGTCACCGGGCGCAAGCTCGATATCGACGATCTGCGCCGGGTCCAGCCCGACGGCAAGCAAGGCCGCGTCGGCCGCCGCGCTCGCCATGACCGCGCCATCAATCCCCATTTGCAAGTCACCACGCAAATGACTGCCCGGCAGCACGCGCATACCGCCGCTCGCCGCGCCGTGTGGATCAATCGCCAGCCCGGTCTGCACATAGGTCGCGTCAAGATCGCGATAGGCCGATGCCGGACGCCGGAACCGCGAATCCTGATGATAGGCGAAATCACCCGCCTCGCCCGGCGGTTTCCAGTGAATCTGATTGATGATCTGCTTCAGGTTATCGCCGATCAGCGGTGCGAGAATTTCGCAGAAACGCGGATCCAGCCTGACCGCGTTCAACGTCATATTATGATAAGAGGGCCATTGCACCATCCGCACTTTGGGCTGTCCGTCCTGCCCCTCTGTGACGCGATACATAAGGTTGCCGTGGCGAAAGCTGCGGCCATGTACCAGCCCTTCGGCATAGACCCCGTCAATCGCTGCGCCCATGTCCGCAATTTCGCGACTCGAAAACAGCCCGCGAACAATGGCATAACCGTCTTTGGCATATGTTTCGGCAAGCGTCATTCGTGCCCTTTGATCCCCGGCTTAACCTCCGCAATATACTGGACCTATGGTTAAAATGCGGTAAGTCCGACGCTTCAACGAACGTCCTGCTTGGCAAGTTCCCTCGCGATCTGCACAGTGATCCTATGACTGACACTCCACCTGCAATAACCCAGCCTGCTGCAACACTCGTCCTGCTACGCGACGGCGCGTCCGCGCCCGAACTCTTCATGCAGGCGCGCGCAGAAACGATGAACTTTGCCGCAGGCATGATGGTATTTCCCGGCGGCAAGGTTGACGAACACGACCGAGAGCTTGCCGCGTCCGCGCGCATATCGGGCGGCAACAGACACGATCTTGACGACACCGCCGCGCGCATCGCCGCCGTGCGCGAAAGCTTCGAGGAAGCCGGTGTCCTCCTGACGCGCGGGGCTGTTATCCCCGAAGCGGATTTTATCGCAGCCGGGCCGGCCATTGCCGCGCGCAATCTCCAATTCGGTGAATTTCTCGCGCGCTATGATCAGCATATCGATCTGGACGTGCTCAGACCCTTTGCCCGCTGGGTGCCGCCCTCAGACAGACATATCAAACGCTTTGACACGCGCTTTTATCTCGCGCGTCTGCCACAGGGCGCAAAGGCCGGTCATGACGGCAATGAAGCCATCCACTCGCACTGGACCACCGCAAATGACGCGCTGGCACGCGCTGACAGCGGACAGTCAAAGGTGATTTTCCCAACCCGCTGCAACCTTGCACGGCTCGCCCAATTCGACACGATCGATGCCATTATCGACCATGCCCGCAATACGCCCGTTGTCAGGATCCAGCCTGAACTGCGCACTATTGATGACGAAACTTACCTCTGCATCCCCGAAGGCATAGGCTACCCCTTTACCCGGCAAGCCCTGAAACAGGCCCTGCGCGGCTAGGGCAAGATTATCTCGTCATCGTGCGTCCCTCGACTGCCGCACAAAACTGCCCTAGCCTATAACAACATCCCGCGCCGCGCCTTCGCCTGCATAAGCCAAAAGCAGATCGCTGCCCGCGCCAAGCGTCAACGCCACCGTGTCATCTATGTAGAGCACCTCCCCGGCAGCAGCGTCCCCTGCCCGCCCGGCAATGACGGTCAGCCACATCGGACGCGCAGCACTCGCGCCAAGCTGAAGCATCCCTCCACCCTTCAGCCGCTCTACAACGAACTTCGGCCCTTCACAGAGCAGCATCCGTCCACCGCCAAGATCGCGGCTTCGATCGACGATTTCGAACGGTCGCGCGTCCGACACGGCAACCCCGTCCTCCAGATGCAGTTCACGTGGACGGCCATAATCATACAGCCGATAAGTCAGGTCGATATTCTGCTGCACCTCGATCAGCGTCACGCCAGCCCCGATCGCGTGTACCGTGCCTGCCGACGAATAGATGAATTCACCGCCCTTGACCGGCTTCCAGTCCAGCAAGTTCTCTATTGATCCGTCGAGCGCCGCTGCACGCAAAGCCTCTGGCGTCAACGGCCGCACCGTACCCAGCCCGACCGTGCCATGCGGCTCGGCGTCAAGCACCAGCCACGCCTCATCCTTGCCGCGCAATTGCCCGCGCGCCTGCGCCGCCGCGTCGTCGGGGTGCACCTGCACCGACAGGCGCTCGCTGGTGAACAGATATTTGATCAGCAGCTCGGCATCGCGCCCATCGGGCATCTCGAACCAGATCTCGCCGACTTTCTCGCCATCGGGCGGCACATCGTCAAAATATGGCGACAGATCGCGCCGTCCCCAGACCTTCTCGATCCGCCGTGTCATCAGCTTGGTAACGGCCATGTCGCTCCCCGATTATCCGTACCCTCTGATTGCCGCCTCATGCGCGGTTATGCAAGGCACGAAACACCGTCGATCTCATGAACCACATTGAGGTGATTATATATTAAATTTGTACCAAATAGGATATTTTATGTTGAAGAATAGGATTTCGGCCAATAGGGCAATGATGGAGGAATCGATCTAAGCCAAGGATATAAAATGTCAATTTTGGAACGTCGTGCCTATGTTTACTATCTTCGGACCGGTCGCCGCCTGCCACCGCATATGTTCACCAAAGCGGACGGCCTGCCCGCTGAACGCAAATATAATCCCTGGCACGACGAGCTTGGTCGCTTCACATTCGCCAACACGGGCAATTATTTCCCGCCGCGCTTCATGTGAACCGCCACGTCAGTCCCGCCAGCACCAACACCACTTACGTCTGTGGCGGCAACGCCACTGCCAAAACCGCCAGCCGCCATTAATAAGGCAGGAAAGCACGCCGTGGCTCATTGGCAAGACGTTCAGCGACGCATACGAAATGGCGCGACACGCATCGTCCCGATACCCGGCGGCGGTCGCCCAGCCAGACGCGGAGAACGCGCACCCAATGGCGGATGGCTTTCCGACGGTCGCTTCAGTCTAGAGGGGGCATATCGGAGATACTCAAACGGAGATCCCAAACCGCATCAGGGCGTCGATTTTCCGGCAAAAATTGGAGAGCCCGTACTGGCGGCGGCAAGTGGCGTGGTCGAGGAGCGGGCCTCACGGGGCGACTTCGGCAACAAGATTGTCATCAATCACGGTGACGGCACGCGCAGCCTATATGCGCACTTCGATAAAGAAGCGCTTGTCGAAGTCGGTGATCATGTTTCCATCGGTCAACAGATCGGAGAAGTAGGAGTTAGCGGAAATGCCGCCGGGGGAGGCAGTCATCTGCATCTCGAAATCAGCGATACGAGATTCCCGCGCTTTGGTCCGGACGCGCGTCGGATCGATCCACTTAAGTGGTTGAAAGACGGCGGGGGTTTAGACTAGGTGACTATTATGCATTTGACTCATGTCATAGTGACTTGTGCTACTATCGGGGCCTTCACCCTGTGTAACAATGCGGCCAATGCCGCACCGAATGCATCTTCTTTCGTCACTCCCCCTCCAGCCCCTGCCACAGAAACATCGGAACGCCAGCGCTTCGCCGTGAAGCGACTGAAGAATATGTGGCCATGCCAACCCAACGGCCAGCCCTCAGCTCTGATGGAGTGGACGTGTCAGTCACCACATCAAGGCGGTGATAAAACGAAAATGATCACATACACTGATGATAATACAGATGAAGTCAGCACATACATATTTAATATTAATATAAATGGAAAAATATTCAAATTTTCCGCACAAACAATTGAATCAAACAAAATTTTTGTATTTGTTTCTGAAGAAGAAATAAATATTTATTTCAGCTACATGAA
>JBFKAE010000043.1:0-21573 GCA_041621755.1 Sphingomonadaceae bacterium
CCACCCGGAGAACAATATACGGTCGCCACGCCAAACAGTTGGGCGCAAATGTCCTATGACGACGATCTGGGGCTGGTCTACGTCCCGACCGGCAACGCCACTCCCGATTATTATGGCGCCCTTCGCAGACCGATTGACGACGAGATTTCGTCGTCGATCATGGCGCTCGACATTGAAACCGGGCGTCGCCGCTGGCTGTTCCAGACGACGCACCATGACTTGTGGGACTATGATCTTGCAGCCCAGCCGGTGCTTTTCGATATGCCAATGCCTGCCGGGAACGTGCCGGCAATCGTCCAGCCAACCAAGCGGGGAGAGCTGTTCGTGCTCGACCGTGCGACGGGCGAGCCGCTGACGCGGGTCGAAGAGCGTGCCGTGCCCACAGCCGGAGCGGTGCCGTCCGAACGCGTGTCCCCAACCCAGCCATTTTCAACCGGTATGCCCTCGCTTGCTGGCGAGGTGCTACGGGAAGTGGACATGTGGGGCATCACGCCGTTCGATCATCTCTGGTGCCGGATCACGTTCAAGCGGGCACGGTACGATGGACCGCTCACCCCGCCGGGCTTGACGCCCTCGATCATGTATCCGGGGTATATGGGCGGCGTGGACTGGGGCAGCGTATCAATCGACCCGGCGCGCAACATGCTGGTCACCGTATCAACCTATCTTGCCAATTACGTCCGTCTGGTTCCGCGCGCCGAAGCGGACAAGGCAGGGGCTTTTGCGCTTGGTGAGGGTCGCGAGGGACTGGCCGCCCTCAAGGGTATCAATGCCCAGGCCGGCACGCCTTACGCGGTCCAGACACACGCTTTCCTCTCACCATTGCGGGTGCCGTGCCAGCAACCGCCATGGTCGAGAATTTCGGCAATCGATCTTGAAAACCGCAAGATCACCTGGTCGCGTCCGCTGGGTTGGGCGCGCGACAGCGGGCCGTTAGGAATTGCGTCGCGAATGCCTTTGACAATGGGCGTACCTTCGCTTGGCGGCGTTCTGGTCACAAAAACCGGCCTTGCTTTCGTTGGCGCGAGCACGGATCGCCGCATCAGGGCATTTTCTACCGAAAGCGGCGAGCTGCTCTGGTCCGCAAACCTTCCGGCATCGGGGATCGCGCCAGTGATTTCCTACCGCGATCGGGCAAGCGGCAGGCAGTTCATCGCAATTGCCGCCGGCGGACACAAATCGCTCGGATCTCCGGGTGGGGACAGGATTGTCGCCTTTGCCCTGGCCGAACCATCAAAATAGCGCGCCAAAAGGAGTAACAGATGGAACCGCTTGACTTCTCAGGTCAACAAACGCTGATCGTCGGAGGTTCGACCGGAATAGGCAATGCCGTCGCGCGGGCGTTTCTTGCACGCGGCTCGGCAGTGCATGTGACTGGAACGCGCAGCGATGCGGACCAATATTCACCAGAAGAACTCAGCAATCTGGACGGCATTGGATATTCGCAGCTGGATCTGAGTAATCGAGCCTCTCTCCACAACTGGGAGACTCCGTTTTCGACGCTCCACACTCTTGTCCTTTGCCACGCATTTACTGACTTTACCGGCGCCGAGTACAATCCGGACGTCTTTCGAAAAGTCGTGGAGGTCAATCTGAATTCGACATTCGATTGTGCCGAGCGTTTCAAACCCATGCTTGCAGAATCGCAAGGTTCAATCGTGATTGTCAGCTCGCTTGCCGCGTTTCGAACGATACCGAACCAACCGGCCTACACGGCCTCGAAATCAGCGCTGCTTGGCCTCGTTCGGTCGCTTTCCATTGCCTACATGAAAGTCGGAATCCGCGTAAACGGCCTCGCCCCCGGCCTTGTTGAAACCAAGATGGGTCATCGCGGCCTCGATAATTTTGCCGACATGATTAAAAAGGTCACACGGCGGCTTCCGATGCGAAGAACGGCAGAACCGATGGAAATGGCCAATCCCATCCTCTTTCTGGCATCACCACTTGCAAGCTACATTGTCGGGCAGACATTGATTGTCGATGGCGGCATGAGCCTCACGTCCTGAAGGCAAAATCTCAAAATAGACATGGAGGCAAATATGCCGTTTCGGTTTGATTTTACCGACAGGGTGATTCTGGTTTGCGGCGTCGCCAAAGGCGGGATTGGCGGCGCGACAGCGCGACATCTGGCCGACCTTGGCGCGATTGTCGTTGGCGTGGACAAAAGCCAGGCGATTATCGATGCAACGCTGCATGACATCGAAACGGCCGGAGGGCAGGGCTACGGAATCGTCGCCAATCTGCTTGACGCTGATCAGACAGACCCAATCATTGATAGCATCATTGCGCAATACGGACGCCTTGATGGCGTTGCCAATGTTGCCGGCGGTACGCGCGAAGGCGAATGGAAGCCACTCGTTGAGACGACGACGGACGACTTTCGGCAGACCCAGAATTTGAATTTGGAATATGCTTTCCGTATCTGTCGAGATGCCGCCTGCTCGATGATCGCACGGGCTGCCCCCGCCCCGCTTGTCAACATCAGTTCAATCAGTGGCCTGAATTCGGCGCCGATGCATGGCCCATATGGCGCTGCGAAGTCCGGTCTTGTTGCGCTCACGAGAACCATGGCCTTCGAATGGGCGCGATACGGTATTCGGGTAAATGCGGTCTCCCCAGGCGCGGTGCCATCGGAAAGGGTAACGTCCAAAGGGCTGACGCCAGATGCCATCGTTACGGGGGATAAGCCGAGCGACGTCGTTCAGACCACAGTTGACGAACTCGCTGCAGCGATAATTTTTCTTCTGAGCGATCTGTCATCGGGGATTTCGGGCCATAATCTCGTGGTGGACTCGGGTATCTCCACAAGAAATGCCGTCCTTGATCTGCGTATGGATGCGCTCAAGCCCTCGACGATGGCAGGTTAGGAACAAATAATGCGCTGCTTACCCGTGCTACTGCATTCAGATCGAAGCTGGATAGGCCACTGCTGCTATCAACATCACGGCTGCATGGGTGGACATATGCCATCCATCGGTAACCAGAGCCATGGAACCGTATATCGTTCCGGCAGTGATCTCTATGATCATCATGACGGTGGTCAGCGCTATAACTAGCTATGTCCGTCGCTCATTGCGCACATGATTATCCTCGATTGCTAGCAAATACAGTGGTGCTCCCGGCGATCAGCACGCCGCGCGCAGTGCAAGGTCGGCTTCGACGCGTCGCGAAGCGACAAGCATCATAGCGCCAGCCGCGAGGACCGGTATGGCACTGAAGCTGAGAGCGACCTTCATCGCGTCGGTGCCATATATAGGGGTGAAGAAATCGCTCAGCGCCCCGGCAAGAATCGGACCGAGCGAGCCGCCGACAAGCCCCACACCTACGACGACGACGCTGCTGGCTATTGCATTCTGACCCTCTGGCGCCAGTGCCTGAACCGTCGCAAACGTCGAAGGCATGTAGAAGATCGCGCAGAAGTTGAAGAGAGCCAACAGAAGCAGGGCAACCAAGTATGTATCGGTCGTACAGGCCAGCCAGATGATCGGAGCAGAGGTCATGAAGGCGACTGCTGCGAGAACCAATCCCCGACGATTGTCGACAGTCGCGATCCAGCCGCCAACGATCAACCCGGCAACGCCCGAAACGCCGTTTGCAATGCCCAGACCCAGACCAGCTTCGCTCATTCCGATACCATAAGAGCGGATTAGAAAAGCTGCAGAAAACGAATAGACCGCATATTGTGCAATTCCCTGCACAGAAACGCTTGCCACGATCCAGCCCATCGTGCGGCGCTCAAACAACGCTCTTAGCGCGGCACGGCTCAATCCGGATCTTTTGCTCTGCGTCAAACGCCGGGAATCGGGCACCATGAGTATAATGGCAATAACCAGCAATACACCTGGAGCGCCGACCAGAAGCATGGTCATGCGCCACCCCACCCGGTCGCCCAACCAGCCACCTGCAATCAAACCAAGCATGCCACCAAGCGGAATCCCAAGCGAGAAAATGGCTATCGCCATGGCACGTCTGTTCCGGGGAACAAAGCGTGAGATAAGGGCATGGCTGGTTGGGGTACAGCCCGCCTCTCCCATAGCGACACCAATGCGAGCTGCGGCGAATTGACCAATCGTCCTTGCCTGTCCCGACATGACAGTCAGTCCACACCAAATCGCGACTGACATCGTCAGAACCCATTTCGACGACCAGCGATCGGCAAGATTGGCCAGCGGAATCGACGCAAGCGAATAGACCAGGGTGAAGGTAAGCCCGCTAACAAGGCCCATGCCTACGTCGCTGAGCGATAGATCCCGCTTGATTTCCTCAAGCAGGATGAAGGGCACCTGCCGGTCGAGATAGTTGAGAATGTTAACGGCAAAGGTCAGGGCAACGAGCCCCTGCCACCCCCCCTTGACACGCTGAGTTTCAGCCTCGCATTGCATCCTGTTCCCCCTCCATTTGACCTGCAGGTCGCTTTTATCAATCACTTATCAATCGTTGCTGGATTACGCGACACAATTGAGCGCTTCCCATTACCCATCAACTTCTCTGATCATTCACATATTTAGCGAAAGCACGGCGCAATTATTTTTCTCGTGTGAAGCTGAGCTAAAAACTCTTCCTTGACACATAACCAAACATTGTTTGATAAAGCTGTCAATTGGAGAGGAGATCAACAAATGAAAAATAATACCCGCAACACCAACTTTGCGATCCATTTAAGGGGGCTTGGTATCGGAATTTCGGCCATCGCTTGCATGACAGCGCTTCAACCATCCGGCGCCTACGCTCAAGAATTGCTGAACGCAGATGTGTCGACCGAAGATGCGATAACGAAATCCAATGAAATTGTCGTTATCGCCCGCCGCCGCAGCGAATCACTGCAGGATGTACCTTTAGCCGTGTCGGTCGTGCAGGCCGCCGATCTACAGAGGAACGGGGTCGATTCAGTTGCCGAACTATCGTTGGTTGCACCCGCATTGACCGTGTCACCACCACCGGGCGGCGGGAGATCTTCACCCAACTTTGCTATCCGCGGATTGAGTCAGCAAGAGCTCTCGATCTTGGGCGATCAGTCGGTTTCCACCTATGTCGGCGACGTCGTTGTTGCGCGCGTGCAGGGCCTGAACGGTGCACTTTTTGACGTCAGCTCAATCGAGGTTCTTCGCGGCCCACAGGGCACATTGTTTGGACGAAATACGACGGGCGGGGCAGTTGTCCTGCGGCCTAATCAACCAAGTTTCAATCCTGAAGGCATGGCCGGAGTCACTATCGGCAATCTGGGGACATTCAACACCGAGGCTATGCTGAACGTCCCGGTCAGTGACACTATAAGCCTGCGTGTAGCCGGTCGTACATTGCACGACAACGGATACGTTTACGATTCGCTTTTGGGAAGGAATGTCAATTTTACCAAACAACAGGCGGCACGCGTTTCACTGCTGATCGAACCCAATTCGAACTTCAGTGCGCTGACGACCTATGAATATTTTCACGAGAATGATGGTGGCACTGCAGCCTATCTCGTCGGAATCAACCCCGATGCATTCGTCAACGATCCCGCTTTCCGGGCGGCACGCGGGTATCGCCCCCTCGAAGACCTGCTGGCAGAACAGCAGGGCCGCAGCATCTACGAAATTGCATCAGGCACCCCAGCTTTCAACCGCATTGAGACGCATATGGTGAGCAACACGCTGACTTATGATCTGTCCGACCGCATCAGCTTCAAGAACATTATTGCCTACCGCGACGTAAAAGACGATCTGCGCGATGATCTGGATGGCACGGAGTCATCTATTTTCCCACAGGAGCGAATTGATGATTCCTGGCAGTTCAGCAATGAATTCCAGGTCATCGGAAGCTTCGATCGTTTCGACTGGATCGCCGGTCTCTATTATTTCAAGGAGCGTGGCCGGTTGCAGGCCTATTCATCTGCGGTCGCAGTCGATCCCGGCAATATCGAACCGGAATTCGTTCCCGATTATCCGGATGCGGGCCTCTCGCTCACCGACATCGAGGGACGGAACATAAGCTATGCAGCCTTTGCGCAAGGTTCATACGAGGTGGCCGATAATCTGAAACTCACAGCCGGCATCCGCATGACGAAGGACAAGCGCCGCTCCATCATCCGTAATCGACTGCCGCGTATAGGCACATGCCGCTTTACGATCGACGCAGATAATAACCCTGCCACACCCGAGGTTACACCGCCGCTGAGCAATTGTCAGGTCGAGGGCAATGACAGCTTCTCGGAACCAACATACAATATCAGTCTTGATTACAAGGTTGCGCCGGGCAAGCTGGTCTATCTCGCACATCGCCACGGTTATCGCAGTGGTGGCTTTGGTTCACGGGCAACCACCGAAGCAGGCCTGACGCGGACCTATGATCCCGAAACCGTCGACGATTTCGAAGTGGGCGTGAAGACCGATTGGTACCTTGGCGGCGCCTTCCTGCGTACCAACCTTGCTGCCTACCACGCGGATTATAAGGACATTCAGCGGGTTCTGACCGACGCATCGCTCGTTCCTGTACAGGCGGTGACGGTGAATGCTGGCAGCGCCCGTATCCGCGGTCTGGAAGCCGAAATCCTGTTACGACCAGTCGCCTGGATCGATCTCAATGCGAACTATGCTTATACCGATGCACAATTCAAAGATTTCGTAACACCCAACGGAGCCGATCTCAGCAATAGCCGGTTCGCCCGCGCGCCAAAACATGTCTATACTTTGGGTGCCCGCATCTCACCGCCGATACCCGCAGGCCTCGGCGAGGTCAGCTTTGGCGGCAGTTTTTACCATCATGGCGGGTATAACGCAGACGACAATCATATACCCGGCGTGTCCGATATGCCGAGCCACGAACTGGTGAACATAGATGCCAGCTGGAATAATATCATGGAATCCGGCTTCGATATCAGCGCGGCGGTCACCAACCTCACAAAGGAAAAATACAGCTACTATATAGCTAATCTGCTGGGCCTTGGTGTTCTTCCCCACTTCGCCGGCGAGCCCCGCCGCGCTATGGTGACACTACGCTATCATTTTGGGCAGTGATCGCAATGCAGGTATTGAAAGCTGGAAAAAGATAAATGACAGGCAATAACCGAGGCGCTCTCGTTTATAATTACGAGCACGAGTCTACCAAGCACGCTCCTGAAGGACGGCGCTGGGCAGTCATCGAAGGCGGCGGCGCCTTTCCCGATATGGTTGGGCCGATGTTCGTGACTTTCGACGATCTCGAACCGGGCGAACATGCCCGGTTCGGGCTTCGCCTGCTTGAGCATCACTGCAACGGTGTCGATGTTGCCCATGGGGGCATGCTGTGTACGTTCATCGACACGGCTTTTGCCCAGAGTCTGCTATCGGCCATGAACCTTGACTGGAATGTACCAACGATCAACCTGATCACCGATTTTCTTTCGGCATCGGTAAAGGGAGAATGGCTGGAAAGCCGTGTTCGGCTGACACACGCAACTGGCCGGATGGCGTTCCTTTCGGGCGTGATCCAGTCGGGCGACAGGCCGATTATCAGGGGGCAGGCCATCTTCAAGATCAAGCGGCTGAAAGAATGAAAGGCATCATACTTGCCGACTTGCTGAAATTCTGGGCCAATCGATGGCCGGACCGGCCTGCAATCTGTTTGTCGGACGGCTCAGAGACATCATGGTCGGATCTGGCGAATAGCACCGATCGCATAGCGGCGGGCCTGCATTCCATCGGTATTGGTTGCGGCGATGCCGTCGGCATTCTGATGAGCAACCGCATTGAGTTCATCGAGGCGATTCTGGCTATACTGAAGGTCGGTGGTCAGGTCACCATCCTCAACATGAGGTTTACCGACACCGAATTGCTGCATCCGATCAAGGATGCCCGGCTGCGCGCGGTTTTTACCGAGCCTGATTTCGTCAAACTACTGGAACGCGGCAGACAGGAGTGCCCCGACTTACAGGTCATAACAACGGGGCCATCGGACAGCGGGATCGAAATGCGTACATTACGTGCATGCGATGACGCGCCCCCCTCGCCTTTAATAACCGAAGATGATGTCGCCCTGATCTGCTATTCATCGGGAACCACCGGGTTTCCAAAGGGCGTGATGCTTAGCCATCGCAACATTCGTGAAGGTGCCCTAGCCACTGCCATTCCGTGCTGCATCACGCCTGACGATCGTGTGCTGATTTCGGCTCCGCTCGCCTACACATGGGGCATTGTGCAATATTTACGGGAATCTCTGGTAACAGGCTGCACAGCAACGCTTGTTGACCCTTCCTCGGGTGTCGACGAATTGATCAATGTGCTGATGCGTGATCGCATTTCCATGTGGTCTGCAGTGCCTGTCATGTTCGAGCAGGTAGCCGCCAGCCCCCGCTTCCCTGAATTGGACTTTTCCAATCTGCGCCACGCGATTTCCGGCGGAGCGTCGATCCACCTCCAGGAGCAGTGGAAGAACAAAGGTGTGATGCTGTCCCAGGCCTATGGTCTGTCCGAAACAGGCGGACATGTATCCGTGCTGTTCGGCGAACATGCCAAAGAGCGGATGGATCAATCCGGTCAGGCCCTGCCCGGGGTCGATCTGGCTATCATGAATGATGCCGGGGACAGACTTCCGGTCGGAGAGGCCGGTGAAATATGCATTCGCGGCCCTATGGTCATGCGCGGCTATCTGAACAATCCCGAAGAGACCGCGCGTACGATCGTAGACGGATGGTTGCGTACCGGTGATATCGGCACACTTGATGCCGAGGGTTTTCTGAAGGTTACTGGACGAAGCAAAGACATGATCAGGTCCGGTGGCCTCAATATATACCCCGCCGAACTGGAGCGCATTCTCGCGGGCACCGCAGGCCTTGAGGATTTCGCCATCATCCCTGTCGGCGATGAACGCTGGGGCGAAGTCCCCATGATTATATGCAATGGTCAGGAACCCGATATCAGCTCACTGCGCGAGCGCTGCCTTCAGTCAATAGCCAGCTACAAGCGTCCGCAATACATTCTGCGCTACGGCAAGTCTTTGCCCCGCACCTTTTCGGGCAAGATCAAGAAGCATGCTCTGCGCGATGAATTTCCGGTTCCGCCGGAATCCGCAGTACGGCTGGAATACAAGTAATGGAATACGTAAAGCTCGGCAGTACAGGTATGGACGTGTCCCGCCTGTGCCTCGGCTGCATGACCTTCGGCGAGCCTGATCGCGGCACCCACCCGTGGACTTTGGACGAAACGCAAAGCCGGGGAATCATTCGTGCCGCAATCGAAAGCGGAATCAATTTTTTCGATACCGCGAACGTCTACTCGCTCGGCTCCTCCGAAGAAATACTTGGCCGTGCACTTGGCGAATTTGCACGGCGTGAAGAGGTTATCATTGCCACCAAGGTCGCCGGCACAATGCATGACGGTCCAAATGGTTCAGGACTGTCGCGCAAGGCCATTTTTGCTGAGATCGACAATAGTTTGCGACGACTTGGTACCGATTACGTTGACCTCTATCAAATTCACCGGCTCGACCCTCTCACGCCTGTGGAAGAAACGCTCGAGGCTCTCAATGACGTCGTGCGCGCGGGCAAAGCCCGCTACATCGGTGCATCTTCAATGCCGTCGTGGAAGTTCGCCCGCATGCTCGATCTTTCCCAAGCCAATGGCTGGGCGCGGTTTATCACCATGCAAAATCATCTCAATCTGCTTTATCGCGAAGAAGAGCGGGAAATGGTGCCGCTCTGTCGCGACCTTGGCATCGGCCTGATGCCTTGGAGCCCGCTTGCGAGGGGTCGTCTCGCGCATCCATGGAAAATGCCGAGTGATCGCCAGCGCAGCGATGAATACGGTAGCCTGCTTTATGACAACAGTGAGGCAGCGGACCGTAAAGTCGTGGACCGCCTTGTCGACACCGCAGATAAACTTGGGCAGCCAATGGCCGTGGTCGCCCTCGCCTGGCTCCTGAACCGCTATCCAGCCGCAACGCCGATTGTCGGTATTAACCGCCCCGAGCGGCTCAAGGACAGTGTTGCCAGTCTGTCGCTAACCTTGGACGCCGAGATACTGGCCGCACTCGAAGAACCTTACGCACCGCACGCTGTGGCTGGCCATTGAAGCGTCATATCCAGGAGTTCCATTTGTCCAGTTACAACTTTCTACAGGACGTGACCGTCGTTGAGGTCGCACAGTTGGGCATGAGCGCGCTGGGCGGCTATCTTGCAGACATGGGCGCAAAGGTTATCAAGGTCGAAGCCATCCCCGATGGCGACCCTGTTCGCTTTGCAGGGGAACATGCGGTAGGCGGTCCCGAGGGCTTCGGATTTTTACACTTGCGTTGGAATCGCGGCAAACAGAGCATTGGCCTCGACCTGCGCAGCGACGAGGGGATAGCCCTTTTTCGTAAGCTTGCGACTTCCGCCGATATCGTGATCGAAGGCCTTAAGGCTGGCTCACTCGACCGCCTCGGCATTGGCTACAGCGTCTTGCAAAAGAACAATCCGACGCTGGTTTTCTGTTCGATTTCAGGCCTTGGCGGATCGGGACCATATCACAGGATGCGTTCACACGCTTCCGCCTACGATGCCTATGCCGGACTGCTTCCTAAAGATGTCGAAAGCCGACCGCCCACCAAGGAAGAGTTCAAGGCGCCATCAGTGGGTATGAATGCACCGGGTCTTTACGCAGCAATCGGCGTACTCTCAGCCCTGCATCGCGCACGGAGCGAAGGCATTGGCGCGGAAATCGAGGTTGCCGCGATCGATGCGGCGACCAATTTTGCGCCAGACCAGATCGACCCGGCCATCAACCCCGACACATGGGTCGAAAGACCCGGCCATCTCGATAAAACGTCACGCATGCGCGAATGGCCGCGGCTCTGGTTCTACGAAACCCTCGACGGCAAAATCCTGCATCTGGAAGCACTGGCTGACGAAACATGGGAAAAGTTCTGCGCGCTCGTGGAACGAACCGACTTGCTGTCTCTTCGCCAGACGATCACGGACGATGAAACCTATAATGAGACCTTGCAGCGCGAACTGACGGACCTGATCAAAAGTCGCAGCCTTAACGACTGGATGGCGAATTTTGTCGAGCACGACATTTCGGCAATGCCGGTTAACGCCTCAGCAGATCTCCGCGACGACCCGACTTATACAGAGCGAAAAGCCTGGTATGAAAAAGAGATTGAAGGGGCAGGCACGCTGCGGTTATCGGGAACACCCATTCGCGTAGAGGGGCAGGCATTCAATCCTTCACTGGCTCCGGCGCTGGGCGAACATACCGACTTCATTCTCCACAAAATTCTGGACGTCCCGGAGGAACGCATGCAGCAGCTCCGTGATGCGGGGGTCGTTGCCTGAACTTTGCAGCTTCAGGCCGGAACTGCGTTCGCTTTGTCCGTGCCATATTGTTTGACCATGTCGTGAATCAACATGCGAATGGTCTTTCGCAACATACTCTCGTGGTCGAATTGCAGCTTGCCACGCCCGCCCGCTCCGCGCGGTGCATTGATCGCGGCCAGCGCCAAACCGACGGTTGTCGTGTCAAGTATATGGATGAATTCCGGTCGGACATTGTCAGGGACGCCCGCTTCGGCAAGTTTGGTGTCGGATACCGAATAGGCAAGTGTACGCGGCCTGATTCCATCGAGCATCAACGGGATGAGAAACGGTTTGGCGATCAGAAGTCTATGATAGAAAACAGCATTTTCTGCAATCCACTTCTCCCATTCATCATCCATTGGCGGCAGCTTCATATCACGTAGCGCGTGCCGGATGACCGCGAGGAGAATATCATCCTTGTTATGAAAATGATGATACAGAGATGCTGAATTTACCTTCAGATCCATGCCCAAACGACGTAGCGTTAGGGCCTTGGGCCCCTCCCGCTCGAGTATCCGGGTCGCTGCCTCCACGACAGCATTTTCTGAAATTAAAGGGGTTTTGGGTCGTGCCATATTAAACAGTATCTGCCGGTTTGATCACACTATTGTCCAGCAAGTTTTTTCTCGACACAGGCGTCCGTCGGCACTTGCGTTCTCTCGGAGACACCGGCGTCTTGACACAAAAACCAAACAATGTTTGAATAATGCCAGAAACGCAGATCAATATTCAAGAATTGAGGATCACCTGACATGTCCCACAAAACCGCTGTCGCACTCGACACAGCTGTGGCCGACAAGCTCATTGAGCATATTCGCAAGCAGTCAACGGATATGGCAGATGCCGAGATTCAGATTCCCCGCGAACATTTCATTTGCCCGCAGCGCGCCAAAAAGGAAATCACGCTCATCAAGACGTTACCGGTCGCAATCGCGCATGTATCTGAGCTACCCGCGCCCGGCGATTTCATCACTCGTGACGTGTGGGGATCGTCGGTCATCATTACCCATGGCGAAGACGGAGAAATTCGCACTTACCGCAACATGTGCGCGCATCGCGGCGGGCGTGTCGAACAGAAAGAATCCGGCCGGAAACGAATCTTCATGTGCCAATATCACGGCTGGTCGTATGACGCGAAAGACGGTGGTCTGCGCAAGCTCAGTTATGAAGATACGTTCGGCAAGATTGATTATTCCTGCACGGGGCTGCAACGCATCCGAACGGATGTTCGGTACGGCCTGATTTTCCTGACTTTAGATGAGAGCGAGGACCACGACCTCGATGAATATTTCGGACCTGAAGTCGATGCGCAACTCGCCCCGTGGAACCTCGAAGGCGCTTCGATCTTCATCGACGAAACTTTCGAAATACCGGTCAACTGGAAGCTCGTCATCGACGGCGCCGTCGACAGTCTGCACGCCCAGTATCTCCATCCGGGTCCAGGCAATGTAGGCTCACTCTCGCTCACCAATGTAGCGGTGTTCAAGCAGTTTGGGCTGCATGGACGGCTGTTTACACCGCGTACCAGACTAAAGAAGCTTGTCGATGCGGGCGAAGAGATCAAGGCGAGCACCCGCTATGTGGCCTCTATCATGCTGTTGTTCCCCAACAGCCTGATCGCTGCAGCACCCGACCATGTCGAGTATTGGACGGTCTGGCCGCACGAGGATCCAGCAAAATGCACAATCCACATCCGTTTTTTCGTCCGTCCGGAAATCATGACCGAGGAGATGAAAGGCCGAGTCCAGAAGAGCTGGGAAATCCTGCAGAACGCCGCAGTGAACGAAGACTGGCCAATGGAAACCTGGATTCAGGAAAACGCGACGGAATGGCCAGACGGAATTTTCCGCTACGGGCGAAATGAGGTTTCTGCGCGGCACCTACACACGATGCTGAAAGATCTAATGGAGTAATTGGGGCGGAGTTTCATAACCAACCCAATTAAGCAAAATGGATTTTGGGCTTTGACCTCCTAGGAGAGCTGTGCGCGCGTAGTTCTGGGCGTTAGTTTTGCATCATTTTTAGGGTCCTCATTGAGGAGTAACCCCTCCGACTTCAGTCGGATATTGGCTTCAGCCATGGACTCGGGCAATAGTCTGTAACCTCGAAAAAGGAACTTACGCCCTTCAGGCGGTTCCTTTTTCGAGGTTACAGACTATGGGCTACAGCACCGGCTGTCACACGACGTTTCATCATCGCTACCATATCGTCTGGGCGCCGAAATTCCGGTTTAAGGTGCTCCACGGCAAAGTCCGGCTCCGCGTGCGCGATATCATCCGGCAGGTCTGCGCCGAGATGGGCGTGTCGATCATCAACGGGGCGCTGTCACGCGATCATGTCCATATGTTTGTCGAGATCCCGCCGCATGTCTCGGTCAGCGACTTTGTTCGCCAGGCCAAAGGACGATCATCGCGCAAGATCCATCAGGAGTTCGAACACATCCGCAAGCGCTACTGGGGCCAGCGGTTCTGGGGCAGGGGCTACTTCTCCACCACATCGGGCAATATCACCGATGACATCATAATGCAGTACCTCGACCGACATACCCACAAAGATGGCTTCAGCCCCGCACCATGATCCTACCGGCTTCAGCCGGTCTGTCATTCAGATTGACAATACCGGGAAACGGCAGTGCATTTGCTAGACAAAGGCTTTTTGGTTCAAAAATGCGAATTGCGGTTGCGTTAAGGCAACAGGACAAGACGCGTTGCTCTCAGCTAGATTGGTCTGCACAAGAGTGCCTGAAGATATTTGATGGCCCTAGCCCGTAGGGCCTCGCCGGATTGGCCGCCCGGCTATAACGCATCAACAAAAACGGGTTATGGGAGAGGAAGCAATGCCGATCAAACATCATTCCAATCTGGTTCAAAGCTTGAAAATTGCCTTGATATCCGGCGCCGCGCTTTATGTTCCTGGCGCAGCACTTGCACAGGAAGTGGGCGATACGGCAGATGCCAGCAATGAGATCATCGTAACGGCGCAAAAACGATCTCAGTCAATCCGGGATATCGGCATGTCGATCCAGGCATTGGACAGCAGCAAATTGGACACGCATGGTGTTGCCACGACGGCTGATCTAGGTAAAGTTGTTCCCGGCTTGAGCGTTACGCCTGCCGGCGTTGGCAATTCGGGCGCTCCGGTGTACACGCTGCGGGGCATTGGTTTTTATGAAAAAAGCCTCTCGGCTGTTTCCGCTGTAGCCTTCTATGCCGACGAAGTACCGCTTCCGTATGCCTATATGACAGCAGGGCCAACTCTGGACCTTTCCAGAGTTGAGGTTTTGAAGGGGCCGCAGGGCACGCTTTATGGCCAAAATTCAACTGGCGGTGCAATAAACTTCATTGCGAACAAGCCAACCAGCGAATTTCATGCCGGGGCAGAGGTGTCATATGGCCGTTTTGATCGTATCGATGGGGAAGCATTCGTCAGCGGGCCTCTGTCTGATAGTCTGCGTGCCCGCGTTGCTGTTCGCGCGATAAATAGCGCCGGCTGGCAATACAGCGAATCCAGGCCCAATGACGATCTTGGCGCTTCGCGATCCTACGCGGCCCGTGCCATTCTCGACTGGACGCCAAGTGATACGGCACATGTCGAATTAACCTATAATGGCTGGTGGGACCGTTCGGAATCGCAGGGGGCTCAAGTCACTTCCTATCATCCCAACCTTCAGGATTTTACGCTGGCCGCATTCTATCCCTTTTATAATAATCTGTTCGATCCCGACACACTCCGTCCGAACAACAGTCGGCAGGCGGACTGGAATGCGGATGAGAATTACCGCAATCGCAACAAGCTGCAGCAGGTGGCGCTCAGAGTTAATTTTGAGGTGGCCCCCGCGATCGATCTGACATCGATAAGTTCATATTCGGATTTTAACTACCGGACGTTTCAGGACACTGACGGCAGCCCGCTCTTATTCAACCAATACACAGGGCGCGGTGCGGTCAGTGCCTATTCTCAGGAAGTTCGCCTGACGGGTGAAAACTGGGATAATGTGACATGGATTTTGGGTGTTAATTTCGCACGAGACAAGATCAAGGATTTGAGCGATGCGCGCTTGAATCAATCAACGCTTGGATTTTTCGCCAACCTGTCAGGTACGATCGCAGATCAACGCGAAAAACGCACGACCAAGGCTGCATTTGCAAACGTCGATTTTAAAATTAGCCCCACGCTCACTTTTTCTGCCGGGATCCGGGCGACCAAGGTCAAGCTGGACTTTGACGGCTGTGTCAGTGACAATGGTGACGGGACTGGCGCTGGCGTTATCACGGGTGGCGCCGTAGGAGCAGGTGAGTGCCTGACCCTGCTTCAGATTGCTCCAGTACCGGCATGGGGCCGCGCTTTCGACACACTGAAGGAAGACAATATTTCATGGCGGGGAGGCTTTACCTGGAAGCCAACGAACGACGCCACCGTGTACACAACTATCAGCCGCGGCTTCAAATCGGGCAACTTCCCGAATATTGTTGCCATCAGCGCCTCGCAATATGCGCCGGTAGTTCAGGAAAAGGTTACCGCATATGAAGGTGGCGTGAAACTGCGGCTGCTTGATGGTGCACTCGATCTGAACGGCGCCGCGTACTACATGAATTATGTCAACAAGCAGCTGTACGGCCTGTTCAATCTGCCCATCATCGGAATTTCAGAATCGACCGTGAACATTCCAAAATCGCGTGTATACGGCGCTGAAGTTGAGCTTATTATGCGACCGCTGGATGGCTTGACCCTGAGTGCAAACGCCAATTACACGGACACCAAGATCACCGAAGGACCGGCAAGCGGACTCTACATAGGCAATTCCACTCTCACATGGTCGCCTGTGACTGGTGCTCCTGCAGGATTTGTCGGGCAGGCACCATCCAATCTCAATGGTCTTGAATTCAACCTGTCCCCGAAATGGCAAGCCGCCGCTGATGCTTCTTATGAATGGGAAGCGTCCAGTTCACTGAAGGCATTTGTCGGCAGTTCTGCATCTTATCGCAGTTCGATGTGGCCCTTGGTCGGCACAGACCCGCTAACAAAAATCCCGTCTTACTTTCTGGTTGATGCCCGGCTAGGAATTGGCGACATCAATGATGGATGGAAGGTGACATTCTGGGGACGGAACATCACGAACAAGCATTATATCGTTTCAGTACAGCGGGGCTTCGATTCAACCGGAGCATATTCTGGCATGCCGGCAACCTACGGCGTGACATTGGGCCTGAAAATCTAGAGATGGAGAAACCATCATACGACTGCCCGGCATCATCACACTGGTGCCGGGCATGGTTTTGCCTTTAGTTATCTTTGTTCAAACTGCATCTTCCGCAGCATAGATATGCATTCTCGCCAGATTGATATGGCGCGGCTGTTGTAACATAAAAACTATGCCGCGCGCGACGTCCATGGGTTGCAGGGCGGTTTCAATATATTCATCCCAGCCCTTTTCACCACGCGCCTTCAAGTCCTGGAAAATATCGGTGGTTACCGTTCCAGGAGCGATAAGGGCGACGCGGACACCCGACCCGGCCAACTCCATCCGCAGGGACTCGCTAAAGCCCTCAAGCGCACGTTTGAGGCCAGTGTAAACGCCTATACCACCAACATTGAGATGCGCGCCGATGCTTGAAACATTGATTATGGTGCCAGACCCTGATTCCAACATAGCCCGCGCGAATATATAGCTTGCCCGGACAGGGCCGATAAAATTGCAGCGGGTCATCAATTCAACCGCTTCGATGTCAAATTGATCGATTAAGCCCGTACGCATTATCGCGGCATTATTGACCAATATATCCGGAGTACCAAAGCGCTCCTGCGTCCTGTCCAGCAATTCGACAGCAGCTGCAGGATCGCCAATGTCACAGGGAACAATTTCACTTTCACCGGGCAAGGAGGCTGCCACCGCTTCCAGCCAATCAGTTCGGCGCGCAGCCAGCACAACCTTCACGCCAGCCTGTGATAATTCGCGGGATACTGCCTCTCCGATCCCAGAGGATGCGCCGGTCACAACCGCAATCTTGCCTGTCAGATCAAGCAAGGCGGACTCTGGAGCACAGCCATACGTCCAGCCGGATCATATGCCAACCTGCGATACATCGGCGTCCACACCTAGTGCCGGCAAGCCTTTCATATGAGCTCTGACGGCATTCAGGAACGCGTTCCTGCCTTGAACAATAGCATGATCGGCCGGTCCGATCTGTTCGCGACTTCGGTCAGAAATGCCCCCCATACTTTCAAGCGCTGCCTGATCCTGCAGCAGAATTCCTGCAGAATACATGTTCATGCCGATACCCGTGAAGCTTCCTTCGGCCATAGCGTCCCGACTCTGGTTCCAGCAGTTATCCCGCGTATGGTGTGCCGGGACAAAATTATCAGGGTCACCCATGCCCATACGTGTGCGCTGCCCGGTTTCTCCGATAGGGCCATTCATATTATACGTCACTTGGATCAGCATCATGTTTTCATCATCGATCGGAACATGGCCAAGCACGGCAAGATCCCGGGTCGGATTTTCGGAAAACGTTGAGATATAGACCCAGCAGGGCATCACGGTTGGTGTCCAAATGGGCATTCCCCCACCGGAACACACGCCCTCGGTGAAGCGATAGCTGAAACCGAAAGGCTCGTTGCGTCCCTCCATCCCGGCAGCATGAAGTTCGCCCCCATATGCAGTAAAACCGACATCGTCGATTCCGCCGAACTGATTGTCAAATGTTTCGTCTTGAAAGTGCAGAATATGCACATGGGCGGGATCCCAAAGCGTTTCCATGACCTGGAACCAGTTGCATCTGATATGACCCATCATCACCGACACGTCGGCGGCTTTGGTAAACGAATAGTCGGGAAAAGCCGGAGAATTGCCGCTGCCTGGCCAGACCCAGATCATTCCACCTTCCTCACGCACAGGAAGATGCCGAACCTTTAGCGCCGCGATACGCGCGCCCCCAATCTTTTCGTTGGGCGTTTCCTCCACATGCCCTTCGACATTAATTTTCCAACCATGCAGGATGCATCGCAAGCCACAATCTTCATTTCTCGCAAGCCTGAGTGAAACACCACGATGGGGGCAACGTTCATCGAGAACGCCAACCCGGCCATCCCCTGCACGGAAGGCAACGTAATCTTCGCCCAAAAGACGCACGGGCACAGGCGCGCCTTCGGCCTCAAGCCGTTCAGATCGCATAACCGGCCACCAATATTCGCGAAGCATGGATCCCATAGGGGTATCTGGCCCGACCCGGCACAAAAGTTCGTTATCGGATGCATTCAACATAGTGCTGTCCTTCGATAATTATTGCCGGTCCTTCTTAGTGAGCCCCCTCCATCGGAATGGCATCGATCATTATGGTGGCCATGACACAAGCATCCTCGCCGCGATTCTCCCAAGCGTGGACTGCCCCACGATCAATGAGGATATCGCCAGCTTTTAATTCCACTTCTTCGGCCTCCAGAATCAGCGTGACCTGCCCTTCCAGAATGATCAGATAATCGACAGTCGGCGTTGCGTGCATGCCCGGCTTCGCATTCTTTGTAGAATCCCGCATATTTTCCGGAAGCTCATCCGTCATGAGCTTGAGGCGGGCTTCCTCTGACATGCTTGCGAATTCCTTCTTGCCCGGCATACGCACAAGGATGAAGGCCGAACCACCATGAGCTACCTTGTATGTGAAGGGTTGGGCCGCGGAATCTTCATTCCCCGAATTGTCGGCCGGCGCGGTATCGGTCTTCCATAGAAAAGCCAGCGAGGTTCCGATCGATTCCGGCTCGACAACTTGCTTTGGAACTCCATCACTGATGACGCATGATCTGCCTTGTTCATCAAGACCGGTAACGACGCGACGACTATTAAAGGGCATCTGTGTCTCCAATTCTTCTTCTGACCAGCTCCATGAACTGAATTAGACCGAACCTTGCGAGATCTTTACAGGAGGAAACCGGCAACTTGGATGTGCATACTTTCTAGCCCCTGTCGACAAATGCACAAGGTTGCGTTCTTGAAAAGCGGATAAGCAAAATAGTGACTTGCTCTTAACACCCCTGAATGAAAGTGCTTTCCTGGGGCGGCATGATGCAACATGGCTCGGCGACAAAGGCTGCAAGGAGGCGATAGTGAATAACTCTGAAACGCGTATTTCCATTCTGGAAGCACGGGAAGCGATCAAGGAGCAGCGGGCGCGCTATGGATGGCATATTGCGCGCGCCAATCACGAGGGTGTGGCCTCGCTATTCACCCCCGATGGCGTATATGAATCTCTTCAGGAAGGCAGGCGCATATGTTGCGCTGGTCGGGACGAAATACTGGCAATGCTGCGTCGCATGCTGCAGCCGCGCATACTTTTTCCGATGCTCCACAATCATATTATAGAAGTCGACGGGGATAGCGCCTGGGGCACCTGCGTAATGGAGGCTCGACTTGCGCCGGAGCTTGGCGAAGGCTTTTCGGGATTTTATGCAGACAAACTTACCCGTGTGGACGGCGAGTGGCTTTTCACCGAGCGACTTTGGTATCTTTATACTCCCTCCTTCGAAGAGAACGAATTCAACGAGTACGGTCGATAACAGAACCCGCTGAAAGAAATGTGCCGGAACGCTGCAGTCTAAAGGAAATGTGAATGGCCAATATAGAGTTATTGGGGTCCTATATTCTGCCAGGTCGTGCCCCTGACCCACTCGAAGGTATTGAACAGGCGCGAAAAGCCGAGCAACTCGGCCTTGGCAGCATCTGGGCATCTGAACGTTGGGAAAGTAAGGAAACCGGTGCGATGATCGGGGCGCTCACCCAGGTCACGTCACGCGTCACGCTGGTGGCTGGTCTCACGCATTTCGGGACACGCCATCCACTCGTGCTTGCGGGCATGGCTTCAACACTCCAGCAACTGAGCCGCAACCGCTTTGTGATCGGCTTTGGCCGCTCGGTGCCAAGCGTTTTCCGCCAGATGGGAATGCCCACTTTCGGACTTGCAGGCATGGCTGAATATTCCATACTTCTGCGCAGACTGTGGTCAGGCGAGGCAGTGAGTTATGATGGTCTGCTGGGGACTTTTCCCAAGATGCAAATGCCTGTTATACCGGACATCCCTCCTCCAATGATCCTTGGAGCTATTGGCCCCAAGACACTCGCTCTGGCGGGAACCCACTTCGATGGTGTTGTTCTTCACCCCTTTCTTACGATAGAGGGCGTGAAAAAGTCGGTCCGGATTGTGCGCGATGCAGCGGAAGCTGCGGGGCGCGATCCTGCCTCGATCAGAATTACGGCAACCGTCGTGACCGCGCCAGACAGCCTGAGCAAAGCTGAGCGTCTGAGCGTCCTTGAGGCCAGGGCGATTTCTTACTTCATGTATCCCGAACTCGGGCTACCCATTGTACGGATCAACGGATGGGACGAGACTGTTCTCGATCAGTTCGCAAAAGATACAGCACTGCATAGTCTGGAGTTTGGCAACAAGGACAACCAGTTCGTGCGTGAGCAGTTTGCCGCAGCAGCAGAACGCTTACCACAACACTGGCTGGACACTGCCGCCGCATCAGGCAGCCCTCGCCGGTGCGCCATTCCCGCGCGTACGTGAAGAATGGCGATGCGTCGCCCGGGCCCTGGTCCGGGAAGTACTGCGGGCTGAACGGCTGCAGCGGGTGCTCGAGCGTGAGCGCCTCGACCAGGGCCCGCTGTGCACCGGACGCGCCGCGCTCCGGCTGCGCCAGACGCCAGCCGTCATCGAGATGGTCGCGCAACTGCCCGATCAGCACCGAGGGCGGTCGCGCGCTGTTGTCGGTGACGCTGCGCCCGACCCAGGAGAGGTAAAGCCGCGAGCGCGCAGACAGCAGCGCCTCGAGGAAGAGGTAGCGGTCGTCGTCGCGACGCGAGCGGTCCCCCGGGCGATAGTCCCGACCCATGAGGTCGAAATCCATCGGCATGCGGGCGCGTGGATAGTCGCCGTCGTTCATGCCCAGCAGGCACAACTGGCGGAAGGGGATTGCGCGCATCGGCATCAGCGTGGCGAAGGTCACCGCGCCGCCGAAGAAGCGCTGCGACAGGCCATCCTCTTCGAGCGCCGTGAGCCACTGCTCGGCGACGATCGCAAGCGGCAGCGCCTCGTTGAGCTTCGCCTGTTCGCAGGCTTCGGCCCAGCGCGCCAGCGCGTTGCGCAATTGCGCGAGGATGAAGGCGTCCTTGCTGTCGCCAGGGTCGAAGAAGGTCTCGATCAGGCGATTCAGCCGATCGCACCAGTCAGCGGGCGCGGCCGGCTGGCCAAGCTCGCGCCACGTCTCTTCCAGGCGCTCGAACAGTCGCATCAGGG
>JBFKAE010000044.1:0-21221 GCA_041621755.1 Sphingomonadaceae bacterium
CATGCTGCTTGATGAAGCCTATCGTCCGATCACGGTTCGCGAGGGCGAGCAGGTGATCGAACTGCCGGCGATCCAGGCAGTGTTCCGCGCGATGGGTGTCGCTGCGATGAAGGGCAACCGCTTTGCGCAAAAGACGCTCGCAGAACTTGTGCAGAAGGTTGAAGACGAGAATCGCGCGACCCGCTCGGACTATATCCAGACGATGATCGACTATAAATATGAGGGTGAGAAATACTTGAAGCACCACCGCGACAACGGACTTCCCGAGCCCGAGATGCTGCCACATGCCATGAGCCGAATCCAGCTCTCACCTGGCTCTGGAATCGGCAGATCGAGACGACGCGCAATTTCCGCTGTAATTGGATTATGGGTAGAGGCGTCAAAGCTGGGGCCAAGTTGCTTGCACGCCGCATATTGCGAGCTGCACGGCCTGCCGTTGAAGCGTTTCGGCAATTGGCGGGCGCAGTTCAAGGACGAGGATGCGGTGGCGGAAGCCATAGACATATGGCCAGCCATATGTCTGACAGGAAAATTGAGCCGGTCTCCACAGCTATGTTCCATCGGGGCGGTCGATGCCGGAGGCTCGTCGCGACTTTCGATTGAACGACAAAAGGCGAATTGTTGCGGAAGCCACAGCGCCCGGTGCTTCATTGTCAGTTGTCGCGCGTCGTTATGGAATCGACAAGCCTTTGCTGTTCCGTTGGAAGCGGGAGCTTGCTCCGCCCACACCGCCGGTATTCGTACCCGTGACGATGGCAGATGGTGGAGCGGGACCGGAACCAGTGATGGCTATACCTGCCGCAGCGCCGGTTGCCGCGCCGTTCATTCTCGAACGGTCGCCTCATGAGATCGAACTGGAGCTGACCGGCGGTCGGCGGATCCGCTTTGGCCGCGATACCGATCCGGGGACGGTGCGCAGCATGGTCGCGATGCTGGAAGGAGCGCGGCCATGATGCTGCTTCCCACCGGCACGAGCGTGCGCATCCATATAGCGGAGGGGTTACGGATATTAGGAAGGGCATAGATGGGCTGGCGATGCTTGTGCAGAATGTGCTGCGCGACGATCCGTTCTCGGGTCACCTGTTCGCGTTCCGGGGTCGCAAGGCCAATCTGACCAAGATCGTGTTCTGGGCGGAATGGCCCAAGGTTCCGCCAGCGAAGCTGGTGGAAAGACCATGGCGGGCGGTAATGGTCTGTGTCTGTTCACCAAGCGTCTTGACCATGGCGAGTTTATCTGGCCGCAGGTCGATAACCGGGGCGGAAAAGTCGTGCTGAGTTCCGCGCAACTATGCCGCAACCTATACGGCAACCCTCGAAGCCATAGACGGCTTGTCTGCGGACGAACTTGACCGGATCATGTACCGCACTGCCCAACGCTTCTATCTGCGCCAGACATGAAGAGGCACCGTCAGGATTCAGCGTCTATCGCGTATCAATGAGAACGCAGGCGAGCACTGCCTATTCGTCGCCTTCGACACGCCAGCCATGCATGCATGCATGCCTGCTGCACGAAATAATTCAGCGTATCCTTGCGATACATGGTTGGGTGTTTGGCCGCCCGCAGTTCATCTAGCGTCGGCACGTGGATACTGTTGAGGGAAGCATGGAATTCCAGCATCTCTTCTGACGTAGCGTCATATATTACGCTTGAGATGAGCTGTAAGTGGCATGGAAGACATAGGCTGTAGAGTATCTCACACTGCACTTTGCGACAAATGTAGCTTTCGCTGCGATCGTAAAATCAGCCGTTTCAATAATACAATAGCGAACGCTCATATTGCGAAAAGTGGCTTCATACCTGGACGGGGCCAGTCCATTGCCAAAAGCTGCCCCCGCAGCGAAAGCGTGGCAATACAGACACGACGGTCCTCGCCGGCAAAAGTAAGGTTGGTCGTCAGCTTGTCCTCGGTCGGGGTAAATTCCGCGAATTGTCCATCATCTGTGAAACGAGTAAGCCCGGCCCGATCCAGCGTGCCGACGACGATACTCCCGTCCACCTCTACCTTCATTGAATCAAATTCGTAGTTCCCGGCCGGACAAGCAAAAAGCCGCAATGACTCAATCTCTCCCGGTGCAGAAATGCGTCCACTGAGTACCCGACGCTCATGCGTCTCAGAGACGTAAAGCGTTTTGCCGTCCGGAGAGATAGCCACGCCGTTCGGGGATCCCATAGGATATTCAACGCGCTTAATATAATTGCCATCGGCTTTAGCATAATAAAGGCCGCCATAAGCGCGAGAATGCGCGAGCGGCTTTCCCCAATCCGTGAACCAGAAACCACCATCGGAATCAAAGACCAAGTCATTCGGGCTGTTGAGTTTTATGCCGTCGCAATCAGAATATAGTGTTTCGAATGCCCCAGTCTTCAGATTGACTGCTTGTATTGATCCGCCGGAATAATCGCCCAATCCCACGGGGAGGCGCAAGCCCGAAGGTAATGTGTCCCATTGAAAGCCGCCGTTGTTACAAATATATACCCGTCCATCGGGCCCCATAGCTGCCCCATTTGGACCTCCACCCAACTCCGCTATGACTTCCACGCAACCGTCAGGATAACACCGCGACAGTGTTCCGCCCTCAACCTCCACCACCAGGATGGTGCCGTCTTCCATCCATATCGGGCCTTCGGGCAAACGAAGCCCTTCTATAATGACCCTTGGATTTTGCGGGGGCACAACGGTTTCTTTTGCAGGTTCGAACGGATCCGGAGCGGCTGCATCCAGAACTTTTGGTTCGGGCGGTTCCCGCCGGACAATCTGTCCGACGGGATAGTGATGATGGCCGCCACCAGTCCGTTGCGCGTGCGAGGTTGTCAAAGGCATCTAGATCCCACCATTTCTACTCTGCCTCAGGACCCAGGCAGCATCAAATTAAGTTATGACAAAACCCGACTCAAAGATCATGGCCATCAGAATTTATAGTTGGCCATCAGCCCGATCTGCCGCGGAGCATTATAAGCCGGAGCATCCGCCTGACCGGCGAGGAGAGCTCCAGAAAAATATATCTCGTTGGTTATATTGCGACCGAACGCGGTAAATTTCCAGTTGCTCTGACTGGGCTGGAAACTGATGCTACCATTTACAGTGCTGTAACCGCCCGTTTTGAGACGCTGCAGCAGATCAAAATGATAGTTGCTGACATAGGAGTAGGAAGCCGTGACGCCAATTTCACCGGCATCAATATCGGTCACATAGTTTACGGTCATGCCTCCTGTGAACTTCGGCGCCTTGATCATACGATCGCCGCTCGCATCAACCGTGACCTGCTGCATGCCATTAGGCGTATTGGGCAAGGCAAATGCAACACCCGAAGTAAAGTCCAGATATTCAGCATGGATCAGCCATGAAGCGTTGGCCGCAATATTCAGTTCGGGTGTGATATCATAATTGATATCGCCTTCCACGCCGTAAATCTCGGCATTGGCGGCGTTGGTCAGGATCGTCCGGGCGCCGTCAAAAAATTGCACCTGCAAGTCCTTGTAATCGTAATAATAACCCGCGAAATTCATGACAACATCGGAAAGAGAGGCCTTCACCCCGACTTCATACGAGGTAACTTTTTCTGGTGAAGCGCCCTGATCATTTTGCTCGATCGATTGCAGAACGGCGCTTTTGAAGCCTTTCGAATAAGTAAAATAAACATTGGCTTCGGGAATGAAATCATAGCGAACTGAAAGTCGCGGTGTCCAGGCCGTATCGACAACCGGCCCGGTCGAGGGGAACCTTGGGTTGATATTACCGCTACCGACACGCTTTTCATGGCTGTAGCGCATACCGGCCAATAGATGCAGGCTATCTGTCGCATCCCAAGTCAGTTCACCAAAGCCGGACCAGGCGTCCGTTTCGACCGTTCCGACGAGATATACTGGCCCTTGTCCGGAAATGTCGCCGTTACTATCGAGAACAGGATTGATGTCACTGACGATAGTATTTTTATCGGAGAAGTACATTGCACCAGCTACGAGCTGGAAATCGCCCCAACCGTCTGAAGTAAAGCTGACTTCCTGCTGAAAAGTCTTTCCCGGATATAATTCATTGTAAATGATGCAATTGAAGGTGGCGACACACGTTGGGGAATCCGCGGCTGAGATCGGCACGATCAATTGCGCCTTAATATCCAGATAAGACGTCAGTGATGACAGGCTACCAATGCCAGGGCCCAGATCCCAATCAAACTTTCCGAAAACCGACTTTTCCGTGACGTAATGCTGTCCAACGCCGTTGCGTAACGGCGAAGCGACATGCCAGATTTCCGTCGGTACAGTGCCGTCCGGATAGAACTTGACATTGGTGTTGCCATTCAGCGGCTGCGACGCGAACGATGTCTCATCCTCACGATCGGCATAAGAACCGCCAAGAAGTATCCTTACATTATCCGTTGGCGTAAGCAGCAGCTTACCACGCACATTGATCTTTTCGACCCGTCCTGTTCTCTCTCCGGTCAGATCATTGGTCAAATATCCATCAATCCATTGATAATATCCGGAAATACTCGCTGCGAGGAAGTCATCGACGATTGGGCCCGCGACATATCCTTTTACAACAATATCATGCGACGTGCGGGCGCTACCACCGGTAAAGATGCCATCGCTCACTGTAATACTGCCCGTTGGAGAAAAGGACGGATCAATGGTACGCACAACGATAGCGCCGCCGGTTGCATTCCGCCCGAACAACGTGCCCTGCGGCCCCTTTAGCACCTCGACCTGTTCAACACCGGCCAGGTCCTGAAAATTGGCAGCAATATTAGGCTGATACACCCCGTCGATATATATTGCAGTGGGGGACTCCGCACCCGCCTGACCAAGAGAGGACTGCACGCCGCGGATCGTTGGCGACGAAAGACCGTTCTGGCCGGTAAAGACGAGGCCGGGCGCAATATTGCCCAAATCCTTCAGATTGGTGATTCCGGCGTTCTCGAGCCCTTCAGCATTAACTGCCGTGATCGAAATCGGTACATTCTTCAATGACTCGCTGCGCCGTAGCGCGGAAACGACAATATCTTTCGTACCGTCATCGTATTCGCTATCGTTTACAGCATGCGACGCAGAAACAGGCTCCCCAGCTGCCGGTATCGAAGTGGTATCTTGAGCATAAGCGACGTTTGTCGCAGTCATAGCGATGCATATGAGAGATGATCCATAAAGGCTTTTAATGGACATAATTATATTCCTCCAAGAAATTGTTTTTATTGGATTATTTGTTTAATAATGATGTTTTATCTGAGCGCTTTTAGCGCAAGTTACTAGCTGTTATTCATTGGCATAAACCGGATCGGATCGGTCAGGTCGTGACATAAGACCGGGATCGAGATTTGGTATTTCGATTGGCGCTGCCCCAGTATTAAGGATTGTGTAACAGTCGATAATCGCTCGGCGATAGCCAATCCGCCATTTCCCGTCCCTGCAGCACCAATCGTCAAGATAACGGGTCGACCAGTTATGCTCGACAACCAAGCCTTTGGCATCCTTGCCGAGAGCCCGGGCGACGCCGTAAGATTCACTTTTGCCCGTTTCTCCATTCACTTCTATGAGAGAAGAAGTAATCTGGTGCGATGAAGCAAAAAATGCCTCTTTATTCATTTGAAACGTTGTATCGACCAGTTGCGCTGCGGTCATTTCTGGAAGACCGGGATAATGAGCGCGCCCTTCAACATCGAAAACGCGCAATGCCAGCTCACGATCATAGCGATCATAAGCACGGCAATAAAGATGCAGCACATCCCTTATTGCCATATTGGCATTGATTTCATTTTGATTAGTCACAGAAATCTTTCTCTTTTCCCACTTTCAAACAATCAAAGCGTTGTAAAGCCGCCATCGGCAGTCACCAGAGACCCCGTTACGAAACTGGATCGTGGACTTGCTAGAAATGCAATCACATTGGCGATCTCATTTGGCTCGCCAACCCGGCCAATCGGGTGGGACGGACCATAGCTGTCAAGCACCTCGCGGCTGTTCTCGACAAAATTTTCGAAAATTTTCGTTTGAACAACACCCGGCGCAACAGCGTTGGCACGAATGTTTTGTTTGCCAAATTCAACCGCAAGCACTCTTGTCATACCGAGTACTGCGGATTTGGAAGCGGCATATGCCGCAAGTTCCGGCATAGCGATAACCGCGAGCACCGACGACACGTTAACGATAGCGCCGCCCCCGCGCTCAATCATTAGTGGAATGGCCTTCTGACAGTGGAGAAAAGGGCCCACAGCGTTCGTGGACATCAAGCCATTCCAATCGTCCATCGAAAAGTCGAGAAATGGCTTTGGCAAAGTTCGTCCGGCATTGTTCACGAGAATGTCGAGGGCACCAAAAGTTTCTTTAGCACAACTGACCGCCCGTTGCGCAGTGTCCTCGTCGCCAACATCCCCAACCACGGTGGCAACGCTATCCATCTGCGCAAGTTCTGCGACGGCGGGATTGATATCCTCAGCCACGATTTTAGCGCCCTGTTGTACTAGCAGTTCCACGGTACTGCGTCCGATACCGCTGGCAGCACCAGTCACTATCGCAACTTTTCCGTGAAGCCCCAAACTCAGGTCCTGCGTCATACTTATACGACCCCAAACATTATAATTTCTCTTGGCTTAGCTATCTCGCTATCTCTTGCCTCTTGGATCCATGAGTACAGACCCGTTCAAAGCCAATCTACTATCCTATTGATCAATCAATTCGTTCAGGGCGCCATGAATGCTTTGCAGCGCACATTCATTACGGCCGAAATATAGATTCGTGTTACGTGGCAGCGTTTGCAAATTCTTCTGACCCTGTTCGCAAAGCGCATAGTCTTCTGTGGTTATGACCTGAATTATAAAATCGGTCACATCCGTATATTCCTTGATTGTTTCAGGGTCTGACTGGCTTGCCGGACGATACGTTTCCAGCAATGTATAGGAACGATTGGCCTCTCCGTCGGGGAAGCCGCGCCAAAAGCCGAAAATCTGTCGATCGGTATGATCACCCTTGTCTTTGACGAGAGCTTCAAGATTGCCGACGTAGAGAATTGTATTGGGAAACAGCAGATGAATGCCCTGATATGGAACCTCGTCCCACTCTTCCTCAGGAAGATTTCCCCATTCTTCGAAAAATTTATAGGACATCATGACGCGCTGGTGTGGGCCCCAGGAATCATGAACCAACGAGTTATTAATCGAGGACGCTGAAATCGTTTCTGGATGTAGCGACGAAAAATGATAGCCTTCGAAGAAGGTGTCCTGAGCAAATTTCCAGTTCGCAGCCACTTTTTCCTTGTGTTTTTTGACTGGCGCAAGGTTTTCCAAATTCAACGACCGAAGCAGTGGCGACAATTCGCCGAAGTATTCTTCCGCATCGATCGGCTTGCCATCAGGATCTGCTCTGACGAGAATCAGGCCATTCCATTCGACCACCGGCACCGCCGTCAATCCAAGCTCACCTTGCTTCAACCCGTCAAACGCCGCCTTGCCCGGCAAGCCGATCAGCTTGCCCTCAAGATCGTATGTCCAACCGTGAAACGGGCAAGTTATTCGCGTAGCCGTTGTGCATTCCTCTGTCAGACGAACCCCGCGATGACGACATGCATTAAGGAATGCACGCACCTTATTGTCCTTGCCCCGCATAATCAGAATGGATCTGCCGGCCACTTCGAACACCATCCTGCTGCCCTTGTCGGGCATGTCGCAGGAAAGTCCCGCGACTAGTGGCACTTTCAGGAATATTTTGGAAATTTCGGCTTCTGCACGATCGGCATCGGAATAAACACCTACCGGCACTGGTAGTGGATCCTCGGCAAAATCTGTCGTCTTATTTTTGGCGTGGGCGACCATCCGCCTTGTCAAATTCTGCATTTGCGCGCGCTGCATCTCGCGCGAATTTGTCAAATGATCGACCGTATTCATCTCGCTGCCAATCTTTCTGTCGTGAAATGGGGTTTGATTTAAGCCTATGCGTCAGGGAACGGATCCGGCGGATACACACGGTTCATCTGCTCAGCGATGCGAAGCCCCCCAAGTTCACCGGCTGACAAAAGCTGCATGTGAGTAATCAGCCAACCGCCACCATTGCGAATAAATCGAACCTCGTAACGCCCGAAGCGGTGAGCATCGGCCAAGACTGGATATCCGTTAAATCGCTGCCAGGAATACATATAGCAGGCCAACAGAACCTCATCGCCCGTCACAAATGTAAAGCGTGGGTTAGTTATATAGTGGCTGCCACTTATAACGGCGCCTAAAAATTTGTTCAGATGCGCAAAAAGTTCGTCCTTACTTTTCCAAGTAGGCTCATCCGGCACATAATTGACAGTGCAGTCTTCAGAAAAGTGTTTAATCATGCCAGGCGGATCGTTGCGATCAGCTGCATCGCAATAACTGTACATCACTTCAAGTATGTCGGTCTTATCGAGCAATATATTGATTTTATCTTCGCTCATCTTGGCCCTCCAGCAACATTGCGATTCGTTATTCTATATAAAATCTTATCATGCGCGCTTCAACGAATGGCTGCGCGACTTATACAAAAGGTTAGCCGTTCTGGCGCTCCCACGATTGCCCCGAGCGGCGGTCTCGCAGAATCTCAAGATTGAAATCCAGGTCGGCGGTCTCGCCCGGCATCAGCGTACGTTTTTTTCGTTCATCCCCTCCGCTCGCACATGTTGCCGGCTCGATTGCAAATGTATAGCTGTCACCATGCCATGGATAACCTTGGCTGCCGGCACTGTCGCGCAGCATCCATGCATGGCTGAGCAAGCCGGACGACCAGCTTATCCGCAACCCGATACCTAGCCCGGGATTGCAGATCTCATACCATGGCTCCGCGCCAAATTCCGAAAGCCATCCAAAGGTAAATTCTCCCGTTCCATATTCCGGTGGCCTGTCCAAACGCATTCGTCCCGCATTGGCCGTACGCGCAAACGGCCATTCCAGGGGCGAGCCAAGCGCAGAACATTCGGCGAGGAAAACCGGGTCATAGGTAAATTTCCGCGCGCTCGTGGCGATAGTGCAAGTGGGGTCCAGAAAAGGTCGTCCGAATGCAGGATGATAGAGAAACATATAAAGCACGGGCCGTGTCGATTTATTTTTGAGATGGTCACGGATAAAGATGTGCTCGCCATCAAGACGAATTGTACGCTGGGCCTGGAGCGGCGCAGTCAGTAGATTTGTTGTCATGCAGATTGTGTGCGGACTTCGATCAACGATATTCCACCTCTGGACGCAAGCCTCACCATGAAAAGGATGATTAAAGCCATTATCAGGTTCCGCGATGCCCGCGTGTGGAAACATTGCCTGCATACCGCCGCCGTAACGCGCCCACCACTCAAGCATGCTTTGTTCAGAATCGAAAGAGAAGCCGGTACGCCGGTGCTGCAATGCGGCTTCCTGCCAGGGAGTTTGCATCAGCAGTTGTGTGCCAGTTCCGACATCCTGCAACGATCGAATTTCTCCCCCGAACGCAGGATCAACGAAAAGACGCAAGACACCATTCTCCAACACGACCGGATCGGCGACCTGCCATGGGCTTGCGGTTGGGCAGTCAGCCCTTTTCATTCTTTACATCTTTCACGCTGACACCGCCCAGCCAATCGCCCAGCAGCTGATTATGGGCATGCGCCAGATGATGCGCGTGGAAGGCGGCATCGAGTCCGGATTCGCGACCCTGCAAATTATCGATTTGGTTGAATATCTGTTTGGCAAGCGCGAGCGCAAAGCGCGGACGCTCAGCTATCTTAACAGCCATTTCCATTGTCTTCCTATCGAGATCATCGCGCGGCACTACACGATTGACCATGCCCAGAGCTGCAGCGCGATCAGCAGAAATCGGTTCTCCCATATAAAGAAATTCGCGCGCAATACGGGGATGCATCTCAAAACAATGCGCGAAATATTCTACCCCAGGTACACCCATCATCAACACCGGATCCAAAAAATACGCATCATCCGAGGCAACGATCAGATCGCAAATCCAAGCCAACATTAGACCGCCAGCAATGCAGCCCCCCTGCACCGAAGCGATCACAGGTTTCGGCAATGAGCGCCAGCGTTTGGAGAGACCCAAATAGGTCTCTTGTTCGCGCGCATAGTTTTTTTCCGCACCTTGCGTAACAGAATGATCATACCAAAGGGTGCGCCGATTAGGCCACTGCACATCGAAATCGCACCCGGGAGAGCCTATGTCGTGCCCTGAAGAAAAATTCTTGCCCTCCCCGCGCAATATAATCGCCGCAACCTGTGTATCGGCAGCAGCTCTGGAGAATGCTTCGTCTAACGCATAGAGCAACTGAGCATTTTGTGCATTGCCGTAGCGCGGACGATTAAGACTGATGCATGCAATGTTTGCAACAACGTCGTACAAGACCGGCCTGTCAGTTTCATACTCAGGTTGGGAGTCAGTATCGGACATCCGCGCGTTTCCCCTAAAGGACCATTTGGGTCATATTCGCACACTGCATGAACCTGTGACACAACGGACCTGACCAAAGAGCTAATTGGAGGGAGCAGGGTTCGGCTCCATTCTGCAAAAAACGATAGTAGAGATATTATGTCCACCATGCATCTTATCGCCGTTCCGCAAATGATTTCCGTCGGTGCAGGGACATGCGCGCATGTCACACAGATCTTGAACAAGATGGCGCTGCGGTCGCCGTTCATAATTACCGACAGCTTCCTTGCTGCTGGGCCACTGACGAGCTTAACCGATCCGCTGGACGAAGCAGAGATCGAGTACCGAATATTTTCGGAAACCATACCCGACCCGACCATCTCGACGGTTGAAGCAGCACTATCCGCGCTTGATGGGGGGCAGCATGACTGTGTGATCGCGTTCGGTGGAGGCAGTCCTATGGATACGGCAAAAATGGTAGCCGCGCTAGCCTTCGACAGGAGATCTATTGCTTCATTGAAAAGTCCCGCCGTAACGGATCATCCTGGGCTACCTGTTATTGCGATACCAACCACGGCTGGAACCGGGTCCGAAGCGACTCGCTTTTCCATTATCACCGACGACAAGAATGACGAGAAAATGCTTTGCGCGGGCATGGCCTTTTTACCGCGCGCCGCGATAATCGACTGCGAGCTTACCTTGGTGAAACCACCCAGGCTCACTGCTGATACCGGCATTGATGCTCTGACGCATGCCATTGAAGCCTATGTTTCGCAGCGCGCCAATGCTTTTTCCGATGCTATGGCGATATCGGCCATGAAGCTGATCGCGCCGAATCTTCGCACGGCCTATGATGAACCGGAAAACCTTGCAGCACGCGAGGCGATGATGATCGGCGCTCATCACGCAGGTCTGGCCTTTTCCAACGCATCGGTTGCCCTGGTACACGGGATGAGTCGACCGATCGGCGCGTTCTTTCATGTTCCGCATGGCCTTTCCAATGCGATGCTGCTCCCCAAGGTCACAGCCTGGACGGCTCCGTTCGCGCAAGCGCGCTACGCTGACTGCGCGCGAGCAATGGCGCTGACCGATGATTCGTCTGGCGACCAATGGGCCGTCGCCAGTCTTATTGATGAACTTGAAAAGCTGAATGCCGATCTATGCGTGCCAAAACCTGCGGCTTATGGCATCAATCACAAGCAATATCACGACCTGATACCAGTTATGGCGGAACAGGCGATAGCGTCTGGGTCTCCGGCCAACAACCCGCGCATTCCAACCCACGCAGAGATTAGCAAGCTGTACGCAACCTGCTACGAATAAGCTGACCCAGGTAAAAAACCTAATATTCAAACCGCAAGGTTGTCCTATCGGGCGTTTCTGCCGCTAATGCAAATGTCGTGGATCAAGATAACCCAATTGCGCGGCTTTATACACCGTCTGACTCCGGTTGACCGCATCGAGTTTCAATGCGGCATTATGAATGTGGAATCGGACAGTGGCGCGGCTGCGCGAAATAATCATGCCGATCTCGACATCCGTTTTGCCGACGGCGGCCCATCGCACACAAGCTACCTCACGCTTGGTCAGCACACCTGGACAAATCAACGTCCGAGGTGGTGCAAGCAGCGACACATAGCCTCGAATGAATTTTTGGATCGCAAGCGAGAGGAACTCACCATATTCTTTGAATTCCCGCGAAAGATCCGTCGTGGATTTTTGACGCGGGATGATACTAGCCGCCCCAAGCCCTCCAAGTGGCATATGTACGGGCACTACAATTGCCGCTCTGCACATCGCCCGCTCTTCAAAGTCCTCAATATCAATAGATTTTAGCAGTGGGTTTTCCAGCCTTGTATGAAAGCCATTGGCATTGCACCAGAATACTTCACTTTCATATCGGCAGGCTTCGGCCAAAGGCGTATTCAAAGCCAGTGTGGGAGAACGCCACCAGCGATCTTCCTCACTATTGCCCCAGCCGAATATGCTGGTCGCCAGAATCTGGCCCTCGTGATCATGCATGGGATTGTGTACAGCAATGCTACAAACCGGCGCAATTCTCCAATCCCCGGTGCTGTCTATGAGATCTTGTATGGCCTGAGCAACTGGACGAATGTCCTCCACCCTGTCGATCGTTAGGCTCTTCAAATACGAAAGATCAATCATGTGCTGACCCGTAGCCCTCCCTGATGTTTTATCATTATAGTTTAGCCAATCTACCACGCTTCAGAGCATAATCGAAAACTATCCTTTAGGATAGCCGAGAACCCAGACAGTAGCTGCCTGTGCCGACGCAGATGGGTCATATCATCTAGCTGCGACAACAGATCAGGAAAGATATTCTCCTTGTAAATGATATGTCACGCATCGGTTCGCCCCATCCTGGTCCGCAGTCGCGATCAGAGTGGCACATTCGGGGCAACAGTGTTGCGAAATACATAAACCGGCTAAGTCCTGCCTGTATCCTCAGCACGAAGGCCAAGCCAAACGAATATCTAGTGAACCTTCGCAGCGTAGCGGTAAATAAGCTTAGAGGATAGGTTGTCAGTCGCTGGCATGAAATTATCTTTGTACACAAATGATGGTGATAGCTGTCTGAAGCTCCCATAAAAAAGCAGACCGCTGCGCCACCGAGGCAGTTGGGCACGTGCAAGCCCAAAGACAGCTAAAAAGGACAAAGATATGATTAAACCGGGAAGCCGCTGGAAAAGCCGGGTCTGTGAAGCGGAAGTGGTTCTCGTACGTCCGGGCAAGAATGACGGACAGCTCCAATGTGGCGGCTTCGATATGGTCCCGATAGCCGAAGATGCCGAGGCAATGGAAATCGAGGCTGGCATGGATGCAGGCTGCATGGCCGGCAAGCGCTATCGCTCCGAAAAGAGTGGAATTGAGATCTTGTGTACTAAATCAGGGCGCGGATCTCTATGTTTCGAGGGAGAGATACTCGCGCTGGTCGAAACCAAAAAACTTCCGTCCTCCGATTGATCTGAACAATGCGGACCACTCTTCTTCTTGAACTTATGGCGGATAGTCAGCCTGACCGCGTCGCGATCGACGGTGCAAATGGATCGCTGACATATCGTGAGTTGCATGCGCGAGCGGCTAGCTTTGCCGCGTCACTCAACGGGACCACCGCCAGAGCAATCGGCTTTCTGGGCGTTAATTCTCCCGCGCTTCCGGTTTCCTTGTTCGGCGCGGCGCTGGCGGGTTTACCCTTCAGCCCGTTGAATTACCGCCTTCCCGACGAAAATCTTCGACGCCTCGCGGAACGGCTTGCTCCCGCCATTATTGTCGCTGACGATGGCCTCGCGCATCGGATAGAAGGCATACCGGGGGTTGAAATCCTGACACGAGGCACCCTGACAAACCTCATCGCCACGTCGGCTCCATCTGACTTCGAACCGGCTGAAGAGTCTGATATCGCAATATTGCTTTTTACAAGCGGCACTTCGGGCGAACCCAAAGCCGCAATACTTCGACATGAGAATCTGACCTCTTATGTTCTCGAAACTGTCGACTTCATGGCTGCACAGGAAGATGAAGCAGCACTGGTCAGCGTACCACCCTACCATATTGCTGCAGTCTCTTCATTACTGACATCTGTCTATAATGGCCGCAGAATAGTACAGCTTGAAAATTTTCAGCCTGAAGCGTGGATCGAGAGCGTGCGCCGTTACGCCGTTACGCATGCGATGGTAGTCCCCACCATGTTGAACCGGATACTGGACATCATGGCGCAAACGGGCCAGCGACTTCCAAGCTTGCGCGCCTTGGCATATGGTGGTGGACGCATGCCCTTACTGGTGATCTCTCGCGCGTTAAAACTGATGCCGTATGTGGCGTTCACCAATGCGTATGGCCTGACGGAAACAAGTTCGACGATTTCCATATTGGGACCGGATGACCATTCCGCAGCCCGGAATGGTGATGAAAAAGCTATAGCTCGTCTTTCTTCAGTGGGACAGCCCGTTCCCGGGGTCGAAATCGAAATTCGCGCGACCGATGACACCGTCCTTGGCACCAATCAGCGCGGCGAAATATACGTACGCGGTACGCAGGTATCCGGTGAATACGTCGGCCGCAAGACTATAGATGATAAAGGGTGGTTCCCCACGCGTGATCTCGGCTGGTTCGATTGCGATGGTTATCTGTTTGTCGATGGCCGACTTGATGATGTGATCGTGCGGGGAGGAGAAAATATTTCGCCTGGTGAGATCGAGGAGGTGCTGCTCGCCCACAACGCAGTCAGGGATGCGGCCGTGATTGGCGCCCCCTGCGAGGAATGGGGAGAAGAAATCATAGCCTTCGTTGTGGCGCAAAGCAATGTATCCGAGGAGGAACTGCGCGAATGGGTACGCACGAAGCTACGTTCCACCAAAATGCCCGAACACATCCACTTCCGTGATGAACTTCCCTACAACGAGACAGGCAAGCTACTTAGAAGGTTGCTGAGAGATGAAGTCACGGAAACCGGCTAACGATCAACTGGACGAAGCAGAGGAGCCTTGCGGTCTACGCCTTCTGACAGATCCAGATGGCCGATGTCCCGAGATTGACCCATGCGCATGGGATATTTGCTTGACGGTCAAGCCCGCAAGTCCCCAGCCTTGGGTGAGCGTTGCCGACATCGACGCTGCGCGATCGCGGTTAATGCGTCGATTGCATAAAAACCCTATGGCCGCACGCACGCTGATCGACCTTCTTCGCTGGACTGCCGGCATGTCACGCAAGAGGCGACTGGAAGAAGAATCTCGCGTTTATTCTAGGTTGCAATGCGGTGGGGAATTCAAACAGTGGCTTACCGATCGCGTATCCGCACCACGACTGATGAACCCAGTCGATCCTGTGCGATACGACCGTGTGGGCGATACCGTCAGGCTGGTTCTGTCCGACCCGGATAGCCGCAATGCCTATTCGGCCAGTATGCGCGACACATTGATTGACTATCTGGATACCTGCCTGATAGATCCTTCAAAACCTCAGGTTATTTTGCGGGGTGAGGGGAGCAGTTTTTGTGTCGGTGGCGCATTGGAAGAATTTGGTTTCTCCATACCGCCTTATGCTGCGCACGAACTACGGCTAAAGACATCTGCTGTGGCGCGATTATGGAAACTGGGTGCGCGGGTTCAAGCCCAGGTGCACGGACCGGTGATCGGTTCCGGGTTGGAAATCGCCGCTGCCGCACCGCGTATTAGCGCGGCTTCCAAGACGTGGTTTCAACTCCCAGAAATTACCATGGGATTGTTGCCTGGAGCAGGCGGCACCGTTACGATTCCCGATCGTATTGGCCGCCATCGCGCGCTGTGGATGATGATAAGCGGGCAACGATTACCTGTCAGGCAAGCGTTGGAATGGGGCCTGGTCGACGCTGTGATTCCAACATGAATTTGTTACATTCTCTGCAACCTGCACATAAGGCGTTGGCGGCTGCCATCAATTATTGGTCCAGCTTTGGCGAACATAAAGTTGATGTTGCTTTTTCCGTTCTGGAAGAGCGCGCAGACTTGCTCGGGCTTTCAAGCCCGAGCAACGTGTCGGCCAACGGTTTTGCGCGCATGATTGAGTGCGCGGACGGGTGGGTTGCCGTCAACCTGCCACGCGAGAGCGATCTACAGTTGGTACCTGCTCTGGTCGAAGCCACACAGGAGGATGAGCCATGGGAACTCCTTCGTAAAACAGCTATCAATATGTCGAGCAGGCAGCTGACTGAGCGCGCCACGCTGCTGGGTCTGGCGATTGCCCGCATTGGGGAAACGCCAGAATCCTTTAAAATTTCCTCGTCTTATGGAAATGGCAGTGCATGGACGCGCCGACCGCGCGTTCTCGATCTCTCTTCGCTCTGGGCGGGACCACTTTGCGGTGCGATACTGGCGGCGGCGGGTTGCTCGGTCATTAAGTTGGAATCATCCCGACGTCCCGACACAACAAGGCAACGCTCGCCCGAATTTGACCGACGCCTGAATGGCGGAAAACACTTACTGTCCTTCGATCCGTATGACAATGAAAGCTGCTCACAGTTGGCAGAGCGTATAGCGCAGTCCGACATCATTTTGACGAACGCCCGAATGCGTGGTCTGGCCTCGCTGGGCATCGACGAGGCGTTGGAGTCCTCTACTGGATGCTGGATTGCGATTACGGCGCATTCAGATCCGGATCGCATAGGATTTGGCGACGATTGTGCCGCGGCGGGCGGGTTGGTCTCATGGTTGAATGACGGCACACCGCAATTTATCGGTGATGCGCTGGCAGACCCACTTACGGGACTTGCCGCCGCTGCGACTGCGTTAGAGGCACTGGCAACACAGCGGCTCGATAATGTGTGTATGAGTTTGTCGACCGTGGCCCGGGCAGTGAACAGTGCCTGATGCGGAGTTCATTCTTGCTAACGTCCGCATCGGAAACGGGCTGGCTGAAAATGTCTCAGTACGCAATAACCGACTTTATCGACATGTGGAAATTAACCCGGGCGCTACGGTTATTCAAGGTCACGGCGGGCTTCTGATTCCTGGTCTGGTCGATCACCATGTACACTTGATGGCTGAGGCGGTGCGTCTTCAGTCGGTCGACCTCTCATCCGTACCGCCGGGCGATTTCGAAAAGTTGAAAAATTGTATCGTTGCAGCAAGTATAGCAGGCCCGATCCGGGCAATCGGTTTGGATGACGGAGGTGGCGAACTACTCGATGTGGCCGCATTGGACGCGATCACTCTGGATCAACCCCTGCGCATCCAATATCGGACAGGCGGCTTATGGGTCTTGAACAGCGTCGATTTGTCCAGAGTTTTGAGGAATTTGACATCGATACCGTCTTGCTTCGAAAGGGACAGATCTGGTCGACTCAATGGCCGTATATGGCGCGGCGACAGATGGATACGGCAGGCAGGAAGTGCGTTGCCCAGCTTTGCCCGACTTGCGCGGGTGCTGACGCGATGGGGGGTCACGGCGATCACTGATGCCAGTATCACCAACGATCAGATACAGGCGGACAGTATTGCCCAGGCTGCCACCGGAAAATTACCCCAGCACCTCACAATAATGAGCGGTGGGGCGATTTCATCAGACACGGCGTGGCAGGTTGGACCGGTTAAAATACTCTTGGACGAAGCCAAGCTACCGAAATTCGATGATCTTGTTGCCTCCATCCGGTTTGCCCGGTCTGAAGGTCGATCGATCGCCGTTCATGCCGTGACGCCCATCGAACTCGGTATTATTCTCGCCGCCTGGGACATTGTCGGGGTCGAGGCGGGCGATCGGCTGGAACATGGTTTTCTAATTCCCGCCGAAGCGGTACAGGCCGTTGCCGACCTAGGCGTGACCGTCGTGACAAACCCTGGCTTTATTCACGCTCGGGGCGACCGATATCTCAGGCATTTTCCTGATCACGAAAAGAGCGATCTATTCAGGGTCAAAAGTCTCTCAAATGCCGGAATTCGTTTGGCGGCCGGTTCGGACGCTCCCTATGGACCTCTCAATCCGTGGCAGTCGATCCGGGCGGCAATAAGCCGTAAAACGCAATCTGGCCAAACGCTTGGAGAAACGGAGGCGTTGAGCTGGTCCGAAGCCATCGCCTTATACTGTACTGACCGGATACACCCGAGCAAGTCTGCCTGTCTGAATGACGGCGCGGCAGCCGATATCGTACTGCTTCGTTCCAAACCGTGGGACACTGACGATCCGGTGGCAATAACCATCATCAACGGCAAGATCGTTTATCAACGGACGGCCATCATCTAATCCGCTTGGTGCACTCAGCGCTCTCATCGCGAAGCATACGGCAGACAGCGCACGCGCGGAGATTCTGTCCGAGGTTTTCCAGCGCAAACGGTATGGACAGGCGAATGAATTAGAAGCGGTCTATTTCGGCAACATAAACCGAGACGGGCGGCACGAAGCTCGTATCACCTATCCCTAATATCAGCAGATAAACGCCGAAGATGTCATACGTTAAAGAATGTAGAGGATATACGAGAGAAAGCCGTACCATGAATGTAACGAAAAGGCCCATCATCGACGTCGATACCCACGTTGTTGAACCATATAACCTATTTACTTCGCGACTGTCCGCTAAATACGGCGATGCCGTTCCACATGTCAGAAACCTCGACGGGACGGATTACTGGTTTTTTGGTGACAAGCAGGCGGGCGGAGCAGCGGCCCACGCAATGGCAGGCCATGATGAATATCCGCCGTCCCATCCAAAGACACTTGATGACGCTCAGATATACACTTGGGAAGCGTCGGAGCGTCTGAAACTGATGGATGATTATGGCATCACCGCACAGGTCATGTTCCCGAACGTCATCTTTTTCGACACGGAATCACTATTAAAGCTCAAGAATACGGAGCTTATGCTTGACTGTGTCCGGGCCTATAACGATTGGCAGACCGAATATGCAAGTATCGCTCCTGAGCGTTTTCTGCCGCAATCAATCTTGCCATTCTGGGATCTGAATGAAGCCGTCAAGGAACTTGAGCGCTGCAAGCGTCAAGATCATCGTGGTTTAGTCTTTACGTCTGAACCAGAACATTTCGGTCAACCACGTCTAACCAATCCTCACTGGAACAAGATCTTTGGTGCCGCACAGGAATTTGAGATGCCGATCAATTTCCATATCGGTTCGGGCGATCTGGCTTTGGGGGAGGTCATGGATCCAAGTGTTCCGTCCCACGCACGATATGCCTCCATGGGTGTACTGTTCTTCATGAGTAACGCCTCTGCCATAACCCAGATAATTTGTGGCGGCATCTGTCAACGCTTCCCGAATCTCAACTTCATTTCCGTGGAAAGCGGCGTTTCATGGCTACCCTTTGCTGTCTCATCACTCGACTGGCAATGGAAGAATTGCGGCGTTCCAGACAATCATGGCGATCATTTCGACCTTCTGCCTAGTGAATATTTCCAGAGGCAAATCTATGGTTCCTTCTGGTTTGAGAACAACGATCTCGTTAAATTCGCGATTGATCAGCTGGGTTCCTCCAATATCATGTACGAAACGGATTTCCCGCACCCGACCAGCATGAGCCCCGGTCCGGCAACCACTGCCAAGCGCCCGCCAGATTATCTGGACGAAGTTTTTAAAGATGTCGCCGAAGAAGATGTGTCCAACATCCTCTACAACAACGCCGCAAGACTTTACGGCCTGTGAGAACGGTTGATGCCGGAAAGATGGCACTTTTTACCCCACACGGGGGCGGATTATGAGCTATCCTTGCGGCAAAGCCGAGCAGGCGGCGTTTCTGCTACCCGCTATAGCAGCAATGCATAACTACGGATAATACTGATGAACGATCTGGATTTCGAACACGCCGCACGGGACAAGTGCGCCATTGTCGGCATCGGCATGACAGATTTCACCAAGGATTCCGGAGTCAGCTCATTACGGTTAGCTGCGGAAGCTTCCAAAGCGGCCATCTCGGACGCGGGGCTTAATGTCGCGGATATCGACGGTATCGTTCGATGCGACTTCGACACCACGACGACTGCAGCGTTGGCCAGCACTCTGGGCCTGAAGAATTTACGCTTTTGGGCCGATACCGGCCCCGGCGGCACTGCCCCTGTCATGCAATTATCCATCGCGATCGGAGCATTACTGTCTGGCCAGTCCAAGGCCGTCCTTATCTACCGGGCGTTAAACGGCCGATCTGAGGCTCGTCTTGGCGCAGGCGTACGAAGCGTAAAGAATGCGCGTGTCGGCGGACAAGGTTCCTTCGATGAATTCTATCTACCGTGGGGGCTCATCAGCCCTGGCCAGACTTTTGCTATGGTTGCCCAGGAGCATATGCGCCGCTATGGTACCAAGCAGGAGCATTTGGGACAACTTGCAATCCTCTGCCGCGAAGCAGCCAACAAGACACCGCATGCACAAATGTACAATCGGACATTGACGATGGACGAGTATCTTGCATCGCGCCCGATTTCTTTACCGCTCCGCTTGTTCGATTTTTGTTTGGAAACTGACGGCGCGGCGGCCGCAGTGCTAACAACAACGGTTAGAGCGCGCGACCTTGCCCAACCCCCGGCACTTATCCGGGGCGTTACAGGCGGCATGCCTCCTGACATGCGAACCGGAATGATGTTTTCCGTCACAACCCGCGATATGCTGGAATTCGGCGCGACGGCGGCAGGCCAGGAAATTTGGCGCCGCGCTGGCATAGCTCCACAAGAAATCGACACAGCCCAGATTTATGATTGTTTCACGATCAGTCTACTCGTCCAGCTGGAAGCTTTCGGTTTTTGCGGCGTTGGAGAGGCGGGAGGATATATAGAATCCGGCGCGCTCGGTCATGACGGGTCTTTGCCCATCAACACCGCCGGGGGAAACATGTCGGAAGGTTATATCCACGGCATGAATCATATTCTCGAAGCCGTACGGCAAGTGCGAGGCCAAGCGGCCAATCAGGTCGAAGGTGCTAAACTTGCCTTTGTCAGCAGCGGTCCGCTGCCTGTGGGTGGAGCAGCCGTGATCAGGAGCGACACATGATGATTCCCGTCACCGACGACAGGGACAGCGGCCCGTTTTTCGAAGCAGCACAGGAACGCCGTCTTGTCTATCGCGCATGCAAGACTTGTGGGCATGGCATTCACCCACCGGCCCCATTTTGCAACCTTTGCGGCAATGAGGGAGAATGGCGTGAGGCCGAGGGTAAAGGCGTTGCGGTAGCCTCCACCATTGTTACGCATCAGATACATCCAGACTATCCAACACCCTATACTATCGTCGTGGTTGAGCTTGAGGAAAATGCGGACGTCAGGTTGCTGGCTTATCTGCAAGGCCATTGCATAGTTGAATGCGGCACGCCGATGGTTTTGGAATTCATGACCATTGAAACTGACGGGAAAGACATTCTGTTGCCAAACTGGAGCCCG
>JBFKAE010000045.1:0-21210 GCA_041621755.1 Sphingomonadaceae bacterium
CATCGTCGATGCGCCTCTGCCGTTCCGCCTTGCCGAGCTTGATATTGCCGGGAATTTCTATTCCGTCACTGACTTCGGGGATTGCGCCTGGATCGTCGGGCGCGCGATTACAGTCAATGACCAGCCGCGAGGCAGACGCGAGAAGCGCCAAGGCCTGCAATCTATCGGCAAGCGCTGTGGTGAGTTTCGCAGTGCCGATATCAACAGCAATATGCGTGTCCATAAGACATGTCTGCAGCCCCAGATCGATCCCGTCGGGCACAGCGTTGGACGCGTGATCCGCGATCAGCAGTATCGGTCGCCGTGTACTGGAAAATGGCATATGTTCCGTGTTCAAGCCGAATCCGTTCCAGGATAATCTCAGCTGGATGTCATGCCATCGGAGCGGTCACAAGCACAGAAAAAAGGGTCGCGACACGTGGCCGCGACCCTTGTGTACGCTTCTTCGGGGGCAAGAAGCGTGGGCAGAGTTACTGTGATCGTTCCGCATAGGCGTCGGGGGAAACGCCAAGCGTCTTGAACGCTGTCTCAAACTTCTTCTTTGCAGCGCGTTCATTGCCCGCTTCGCAAAGCATCTCGCCAGTCAGCGCATATTTCAGCGCTTTTTTGGCGGTGTCCGCGTCAGCAATCGTCTCCGCGCGGTCACGGATCTGTTCGGGCATCGTCGCACAGACTTCATCGCTCGCCGCCTCGGCAGGGGAAACAGAGGCTGCAATAAAAAGCAGGGAAACGGCGACTGCGAGGGGTGCTGTAACGATAACTCTATTCATCATCTTCACTCCTAAATGCGTTTGGCCACGCCGGCCCAGTTGGTTGAGTGCGACTCGAAATTTATGAGTGGATATTTAAGTCATACTCAAATTACTGTCAAACACTATTTTGAGTCGCACATAAATTGATTAAAAATGGCTCTCAGCCTGCATCAGGAACACGGTTTTTCGCGATACTCGGCTGGGGTGTCAGCCGCCAAGTGCGCCCAGCTCGGCCGCATCAATTCCAGCGATAGTCTCCAGTTCGCGGCAGAATTCAGCATCGACAAGCACACCTGTCGCCACACGGATATTGGCCAATCCCGCGCCCTGAAGCGCGACATTCATATCAATAACACCGCGCCCCGATGGCAATGTCGCAATTTTTGCCTGCAGCGCTGGAATTGCCTTGGAGCAGGACACGCGAATATCGAGCTTGCCGCGCGTCGTTTTTGACAGGTCGGCCAGCGGCGTCAGCCCTCTTATGGTAACGCGAGGTGCATCCTCGCCGTCACGCCACAGCAATTCGGCATTGATAAGAACGACATCATTAATGGCTGCGGCGGCTTCCAGATCCGGCTGGACATCGTCGTCAAAGCAGCTCGCCATATATTGCCCGCCAGCATCTGACAGTGTCGCCAGCAAATAGCGCTCGCTGCGACCATTTTGCGGCGTGCGCCAACGTGCGCCTTCGACAAGCCCTGCCATGATAACGCTTTCGCGGTTATTGCCATAGCTTGCGCCGTTGCCGTCGTCGCAAATGCGCACGTAGGTTTTTGCGCCGCGCGTATCCAAAACATGCTGCCAGGCCGACAATGGATGTGCAGCGAAGTAAAACCCGAAGGCATCCTTTTCCTGCGCCATGACTTCGGCCATCGACCACACGCCGACAGCGTTCGGGCCGACAAGTGCAATCGCCGAGCCTGCACCCTCTCCACCAAAAAGCGCGCCTTGCTGCGTGATCCGCGCTTCGGCAGCTGAATTCGCCGCCGCAAGAATGGCTTCGGCCATCGCATAGGTTTTCGCCCGATTGGGCTCGAGCACGTCAAACGCGCCCGCGCAGACAAGCGATTCGATTTGCCGCTTGTTCAACAATTTTGGATCAACCCGTTCGGCAAAATCGGACAGCGACTTGAACGGTCCACCCTGCGCGCGCGCCTCGACCAGCGTTTCCATCGCCCGCTCGCCAACGCCCTTTAGGCCGGCAAGTGCATAGCGCACCTTGCCATCCTCGACCGAAAAATCGGCTTCGCTATTGTTGACGCAAGGGCCAAGGCACTCGACGCCCATGCGCTTCATGTCGTCAACGAAGATTGATAATTTATCGGTCAGATGAATATCGTAAGCCATTGATGCGGCATAGAATTCGACCGGATATTTAGCCTTCAGATACGCCGTCTGATACGCGATCAGCGCATAGGCGGCAGCGTGGCTCTTGTTAAAACCATAGCCTGCAAACTTTGCCACGAGTTCGAAAATATAGTCGGCCTGATCCTTGTCGACACCGCCTGCTGCGGCGCCTTCCATGAAGCGCACCTTCTGCGCGTCCATTTCTTCCTGCTTCTTTTTGCCCATGGCGCGGCGCAAAAGGTCGGCTTCGCCGAGCGAATAACCGGCCAGCACCTGCGCGATCTGCATCACCTGTTCCTGATAGATGATGACGCCGTAGGTTTCCTTCAGGATCGGTTCGAGCTTGGGGTGAAGATAATCGACGTCTTCCGTCCCGTGCTTGCGCGCAGCAAAGCTTGGAATATTGTCCATCGGGCCGGGGCGATACAGCGAGACAAGGGCGATAATATCGCCGAACGTGTCGGGCTTCACCTGCGCTAGCGTCCGCCGCATGCCTTCGGATTCAAGCTGGAACACGCCAACCGTGTCGCCCTTGGCAAGCAGCGCAAAAACGTCGGGATCGTCCCAAGGGATTGTCGAAAGATCAAGGTCGACGCCGCGCTTTTTCAGTAGGTCGAGCGCGCGCTGCAACACCGAGAGCGTTTTCAGGCCAAGAAAGTCGAATTTGACGAGACCGGCTTTCTCCACCCATTTCATATCGAACTGCGTGACCGGCATGTCAGAACGCGGATCGCGGTAGAGCGGCACGAGTTGATCGAGCGGGCGGTCGCCAATGACAACACCCGCCGCATGCGTCGATGCGTGACGCGGCAAGCCTTCGAGCTTGCGCGCCAGGCTGATAAGGTTGGCGACCGCTGAATCACGCTTTTGTTCGGTTGCAAGCTCCGACACGCCATTCACCGCACGCTCAAGCGTCCACGGGTCGGTCGGATGATTGGGGATCAGCTTCGCCAGCCGGTCGATCTGTCCATATGGCATTTGCAATACGCGACCGACATCCTTCAGAACGGCGCGCGCCTTCAGCTTTCCAAAGGTGATGATCTGCGCCACCTGATCGCGGCCATAGCGTTCCTGCACATAACGAATGACTTCGCCGCGCCGGGTTTCGCAAAAATCGATATCGAAGTCGGGCATCGATACGCGTTCGGGGTTCAAGAAGCGCTCGAACAGCAGTCCCAGTGCAATCGGGTCAAGGTCTGTAATCGTCAGCGCCCAGGCGACGACGGAGCCTGCACCCGAACCGCGTCCCGGCCCGACAGGTATCCCCTGCCCCTTTGCCCACTGGATAAAGTCCGCAACAATCAGGAAGTAACCCGCAAAACCCATATTGTTGATGATTTCAAGCTCGTAATCGAGCCGTTTGAAATAGGCCTCGGTCTCGGCCTTTCTCGCCAGTCGTTTTTCAAGCCCTGCGCGTGCCAACTCTGCGAGCTTTATGGCTTCACCGGCGCGGTCACCGGCAAGGCTTGGCAGGATCGGATCGCGCGATGGCGCCATGACGCCGCATCTTTGGGCAATGATCGCAGTATTGGCGAGCGCTTCGGGAACATCGCGAAACAATCGTTCCATTTCGGACGGCGGCTTCAGCCAGCATTCGGGTGAGACCCGGCGACGCTCGGCGGTTTCGACATAGGCGCTGTCGGCAATGCAAAGCAGCACGTCATGCGCCTGTGAAAAGCCCCGGTCGGGAAAGGCGACGGGGTTGGTGGCAACAAGCGGCAGGTTCCGCGCGTACGCAAGGTCAATAAGACGGGCTTCCGACGCTTGCTCGACCGGATTTCCGGTTCTGTTGAGTTCAACATACAAGCGCGCGGGAAACAGGCGCTCCAGCGTATCGAGATAGGCTTCGGCAGCGCTTGCCTGTGCTTCGGCGAGCATCCGCGCAACCGCCCCTTCCGCACCGCCCGTGAGCGCGATCAAACCGTCCGCCTTGCCCATAAGGTCTTCAAGACAAACATGCGCGCCTTCGGCTGGATCAGCCTCAAGATGCGCGCGCGAAATCAGGCTGATAAGGTTGCCATATCCCGTCTCATCCTGTGCGAGCAGCAACAGCGTATCGTGCAGTGGCTTGCCGCCAATCGTCACTTCGCCGGGGCGTCGGATTGCAAGCAATGCCCCGATGATCGGCTGCACGCCGGCGCTGCTGAGCGCTTCTGAAAACGACATTGCCGCAAAAAGATTATTGCGGTCAGTGATCGCCGCTGCGGGCATTTTGTATTGAATGCAGGCGTCGGTGATATGGGATGGCCTCACCGCACCTTCGAGCATCGAATAGGACGACTGGATGCGAAGGTGGACGAACGGCGTTTCCATGCCCTGTTTGTGAACGCCTGCCCATGATTCGGGAAGTCAGTGAAGCGGTTATTTTTTTGTTTCGACCAACTGCCCTTCGTGCAGCTCGACAATCCGGTCCATCTGCGCGGCAAGCACGGTATTATGGGTTGCGATAAGCGCGGCAGAATTGTGCCTGCGCACAACGCGCAGAAATTCGCCGAGCACTTTTCCCGCCGTGGCCTCGTCCAGATTTCCGGTCGGCTCGTCGGCGAGCACGAGCACGGGCTTATTGGCAAGCGCACGGGCAACGGCAACGCGCTGCTGTTCGCCGCCTGAAAGCTGCGAGGGGCGATGTTCAAACCGCGCGCCAAGCCCAAGGTCGCCGAGCAGCGCCTTTGCCTCGGCCTCCGCATGTGCGCGATCGCGACCGGCGATGAGCTGCGGCAGGACAACGTTTTCGAGCGCGTTAAAGTCCGGCAACAGGTGATGAAACTGATAGACGAAACCGATCTTGTCGCGTCGCGTCGCGGTACGCTCACCATTGGACAGGCTTTCAGCGGCCTTGCCATCGATGACGATCGATCCGCCAAATCCGCCTTCAAGCAAACCGATTGCCTGCAGCATCGTCGACTTGCCCGACCCCGACGGACCAAGCAGCGCCACAATCTCGCCCGGCGCGACGCTAAGATCGATGCCACGCAGGACGTCGATCACGACTTCGCCCTGTTTGAAACTGCGCGACAATTGCTTGACGGTAAGAACCTCACTCATAGCGCAACACCTGTACAGGATCGGTGCTCGCCGCTTTCCATGCCGGATATATCGTCGCAAGAAAGCTCAGTACCAGCGCCAGAAGGATGATCGCGGTGATTTCGACAGGATCCGTCTTCGATGGCAATTCGGTCAGATAACGAATGCGCGGATCCCAAAGATCAACACCGGTCAGCATCGAAACGCCCTGCACAATCTGCTGACGCCAGGCAAGAAACGCGAATCCGAGTGCGAGGCCAAGCAATATCCCCGCCGATCCGATCAACGTGCCAACGGTCACAAATATCCGCATCATCGCCGAGCGACTTGCCCCCATCGTTCGCAAAATGGCGATGTCGCGCGTCTTTGCCCGGACAAGCATGATGAGTGAGGTGAGGATGTTAAAGACCGCGACAAGGATGATGAAGCCGACGACGACGAACATCACTGTCCGCTCGACCGTCAATGCCTCGAACAGCACGCCATTCATCTCGCGCCAGTCGACAAGCACGCCCTTGCCCGCAAGATCGGCATTGAGCGGCGCAAGGATGCGGTCTGCCCTGTCCGCATTATTGGTCGTAAGCGTGATCATGCCGATATCATCGCCCATGCGCAGGAACAATTGCGCCTTGTCCATCGGCATCAACACGAACGCCTTGTCATATTCGTAAACGCCGATCTCGAACACGGCGGCGATTTGATACGGTACGATTCGCGGCGTGGTCCCAAACGGCGTCACCTGCCCCTCGGGCGAAATCAGGCTGATCGTATCACCGACGCCAACGCCGAGCGTTTCGGCAAGCCGCGCGCCAAGCGCGATATTATTGCCTTCAAGTTCAAGATCATCAATGCGCCCGGATTTGACATTATCGGCAATCATCGGCGTGTGGCGAATATCGTCCATAAGCATACCGCGGACGAGAACGCCTTCGGCCCGGTTCTTGTGCGAGGCGATCAGCGGCTGCTCGATAATAGGTTCGGCATTGGTCACACCGGGTAGCGCACGCGCCTTTGCCAAGAGCGGCCGCCAGTCAGGAAGCCGCCCGCCATACCCCTGCACAACGGCATGACCGTTCAGCCCGAGAATGCGATCGAACAGCTCGGCACGAAAACCATTCATCACCGACATCACCGCAATCAATGCCGCAACGCCAAGCGCAACAGCAACCAGTGAAATGCTGGCGACAAGAAAGATGAAGCCTTCGCCCCGTCCCGGCAAAAGATAGCGCCGGGCAATCATACGCTCGTAGCGCGAAATCATGCCGTCAGTTTGCCGAGCGCGGATTCAGGCGACAGTTCCTCACGCTCCCCGGTTTTGCGGTTCTTCAATTCGACGAAACCACCCGCAACCCCCTTTGGACCGATCACCAGTTGCCAGGGCAAGCCAAGCAAATCCATGCCGGCAAATTTCGCGCCGCCGCGCTCGTCGCGATCATCATAGAGAACTTCAACCCCGGCGGCTTCAAGTTTGGCGTAGGCGTCCTCGCACGCGGCATCACACGCCGCATCACCGGTACGCAGGTTGATGACACCAACTTTGAACGGCGCCACCGCCTCGGGCCAGACAATACCGTTTTCATCGTGACAGGCCTCAATAACCCCGCCGACGAGGCGCGACACACCAATGCCATAGCTGCCCATTTGTGGCGTTACCGGCTTGCCATCCTTACCTTGCACGCTCAGCTTCATGCTCTCTGAATATTTCGTGCCGAAATAGAAGATATGGCCAACCTCGATCCCACGACGGCTCAGCAGCCGTTCTGGCGGCACCGGGCAATCGCTTACCTTTTCATGCTCTTCGGCTTCCATCGCATAGATGTCGGTCAGCTTTTCGACCGCCTGAGGATCAGTAATATCGACGTCCTCAAGCGCCGCGTCATAGAAAATCTCGCTCTCGCCCGTATCGGCGAGGATATGAAATTCATGGCTCATATCGCCACCGATCGGGCCGGTCGGCGCACGCACAGGTACGGCCTTCAGGCCCATTGCTGCAAAAGTACGCAAATAGGCCTCGAACATCGCGCGATAAGATGCTTTTGCGCCCTCTTCGTCGATATCAAAACTATAGGCATCCTTCATCAGGAATTCCCGCCCGCGCATGACGCCAAAGCGCGGACGCACTTCGTCGCGGAATTTCCACTGGATATGATATAAAGTGCGCGGCAGGTCGCGATAGCTGCGCGCGGCACCTGCAAAAATCGACGTAATCATTTCCTCGTTGGTCGGCCCGTAAAGCATCTCGCGGTCGTGACGATCCGTAAAGCGCAGCATCTCGGGACCATAGGCATCAAACCGGCCCGATTCGCGCCACAAGTCCGCAGGCTGAATTGTTGGCATCAACAGTTCGATCGCTCCGGCACGATTCTGTTCGCGCCGCACGATGCCTGCAATCTTGTCAAGAACACGCAGGCCAATCGGCAACCAGGCGTAAATCCCCGCAGACGTCTGGCGCACCAGCCCGGCGCGCAGCATGAGTTGATGACTGACGACCTGAGCGTCGGCGGGCGTTTCTTTAAGAAGCGGGAGGAAATATTGGGAAAGGCGCATGGCGCTCTGTAGCATGCGGCGCGTGGCGCGCAACCCGGCGGTTCAATCCCTTGAGCAACAGGATTAATCTCGCACCGCGTACATTGGCTTAAATGTCGAGTCTGAACCTTGTTGCTGAACAGATGCATCAATACGGATCGAAAAGCGGCCCATGGAATGCATATTACCGGCCCCAATCTATATATGTTGCAACTTTCCCACACCTCTCGACTATTGCAGCGCGCGGGGCTGAGATGCTCTAGCGCCAAACGAAACTTGGCCTTAACAACCCCTCATAGCTAATCCGGTTTTCACCTTTGAAAGCCACCAGGGTTGGGGGAGGACGCGTCTGAAACTGGACGCTCGCGGTTTGGTTCGCCGGGGGATTGGCGGACCGATGTAAAACGCGAAGAGTAAAATAAACTCGTCACCAAAGCGCCCGGACTGGCAACAGTCCGGGCGTTTCCATTTTCATCCAATTCGGTGATTCTTGCTCCACTAAGCTGTAACCCCGCACCTCAACACGGTGGAGGCTACGTCCCTGGCTTTAAACCAGACGGCTCTGCGTCAGCGCAGCTTCGATGAAGCTTGCAAATAATGGATGCGGATCGAACGGCTTTGACTTCAGTTCCGGATGAAATTGCACGCCGACAAACCACGGATGGTCGGGCCGTTCGACAATTTCGGGCAGCATGCCATCGGGGGACATGCCTGAAAAGACAAGACCGCCTTTTTCAAGCGCCTCGCGATAGGCGGTGTTGACCTCATATCTGTGGCGATGACGTTCGGAAATTTCGGTTGCGCCGTAAATGCTCCGCACCACGCTATTGCCGTCAAGCTTCGCCGGATACGCGCCAAGCCGCATCGTGCCGCCAAGGTCGCCACCAGCCTCGCGCTTTTGAATACCTTCTTTCGACATCCACTCAGTGATGATGCCAACGACAGGTTCATCGGTTGGCCCGAATTCGGTGGTCGAGGCCTTGCCAAGCGCCGCCGTGTTGCGTGCGCCTTCGACGCAAGCCATTTGCATGCCAAGGCAGATACCGAAAAACGGCACGTTGCGTTCGCGCGCAAATTTTACGCTGGCGATCTTGCCCTCTGATCCACGTTCGCCAAACCCACCGGGCACAAGAATCCCGTGCATAGGCTCAAGTTGCGCTGGGTCCGCGCCCTCATTTTCAAAAATTTCGGCATCAAGCCACTTGACGTTGACCTTGACGCGGTTGGCGATGCCACCGTGGATCAGCGCCTCGTGAAGCGATTTATAAGCATCCTGCAACCCGACATATTTGCCGACGACGCCTATTGTGACCTCGCCCTCCGGATTGTGCAGGCGATCGACAATATCTTCCCAGCGGTGAAGGTCGGGTGAGCCATTCACCTCGATACCAAAAGCCCGCAACACTTCGCGGTCGAGTCCTTCGGCATGATATTGCATCGGAACGCTATAAATACTGTCAGCGTCGAGCGCCGGGATCACCGCTTCCTTACGCACGTTACAGAACAAGGCGATCTTCGCGCGTTCGCTTGCCGGGAGCGGTTGTTCGCAGCGGCAAACGAGGATTTGCGGCTGAATGCCGAGCGATGTCAGCTCACGCACGCTGTGCTGCGTCGGTTTGGTCTTGAGCTCGCCTGCTGCTGCGATGAACGGCACCAGTGTCACATGGATAAAAACCGCATTTTCAGGGCCAATGTCATTGCGCAACTGGCGGATGGCCTCGATGAAGGGCAGCGATTCGATATCGCCGACCGTGCCGCCGATTTCGCATAGCACGAAGTCGAGATCCTCGGTTTCGTTGAGCGCGAATTCCTTGATGGCATCGGTGACATGCGGGATAACCTGCACCGTTGCGCCGAGATAATCGCCGCGCCGTTCCTTGGCGATGATCTGGCTATAGATTCGTCCCGACGTCACATTGTCGGACTGACGCCCCGGAACGCCCGTGAAGCGTTCGTAATGCCCAAGGTCAAGGTCGGTCTCCGCCCCGTCGTCGGTGACGTAGACTTCGCCGTGCTGATAGGGCGACATGGTCCCCGGATCGACATTCAGATAAGGGTCGAGCTTGCGGATACGCACACGGTATCCACGTGCCTGTAACAGCGCCGCGAGGCTTGCTGCCATGAGACCTTTTCCGAGCGAGGAGACCACGCCGCCGGTGATGAAAATGTACCGCGCCATGGGAGGATATCTATAAGCGAACAAAGGTCAGGACCGCCACCCGATTCGTCGTGGCAGAGCAAAATATTTTTGTGACGATATTTACCGCGCGTCGGGAATGTCGTCGGACGCCGGAGCCTGCTGTGGCAAGGCAAACGGCATATCGCCACCGCTTGTCTCTGGAAGCGCGTCGGGAATCTCCGCTGCATCCACAGGTTCGCTCGCCACCGTAGTCGGTACAAGCGATGTGTCGATCGTCTCTGGCTTGTTCGCGAGATTGGCCAGCACCGCAAGCAGGATGCTGGTGCCAAGGAAGGTCGCGGCAAGCCAGCCCGTCGCACGCGTCAGAAAATTCCCCGCACCGCGCGCCGACATCAATCCGCCCGGACCACCGCCAATACCAAGCGCGCCGCCTTCACTGCGCTGCATCAGAATCGTCGCAACAAGTGCGATGGCGATGATCGAATGAAAGACAAGAACGAACGTGATGAGCGAGCTGGGCATGATGGACCGGTCAGACTGTAATGAATTGGTGCAGCGCACATAGCGATGCATGCCTTTATACGCAAGGTTCCCACACTATCGCGCGATACTCAGGCCGACCCGCAACCGCGTAGAGCGTTGGTCATAATCCAGCAGCGTCTCGCCGTAGCCGCTGAAAAGCTGCGCATGCACCGCCACGTCGAGCGACGACTTCTGTGCAAGAGAATAAAAAACGTCAATCTCTGCGCTACCCTTGCCGCGCACGGGATTCAGCCGAAAATAGCCGCGTGCACCATAGCTTTGCGGCTTGCCAAGGGCGACAGTCAGTCCCGAATAGCCGCGAAACCGCTCGATCTGTTCATTATTGTCCTGATTGCCGAAATACGCCCAGGCCCTGGGTGCAGCCCGCAACTGCCAGTCATTGCCAAGTGCGAGGGTCACTGACGGTTCGATATAGAGCGTATTGAGGCTGCGTGACTGCAATCCGCCTCTGCCATTTGATTCGTGCTGTACCCCCGCCTGCATCGAAAATTGCGGACGTCCCAGCTTCGGCAGTTCTGCAGTTGTCAGGTAAAAAAACAATTCGGGACTGAATGTAAAGTCGCGGATCGGGATTGATTCCTGTTCCAGATCCCAGAACATCTGCTGCGTATATCCGAAATAAATGCCCCAGCGCAGGTTTTCTGACCTCGATTGCGGACGTTCGCCCAGCAGCAGATATTTAAAACTCAACTGTAATTTGGCATCGCGCGGGTCTGCTCCAAGCAGGGCGTACATTGGCTGATACGTCTCGAATTTCTTGAATCCGGTCGGATTGACGCCTTTATCAGGTGCCACGCCAATCCCATTCGTCCCGGCGACTGTCGTCTCCGCTTCGGCTCGATACAGGACGCGGACAAAATTGCCCGGTGCAATATCACGCGTTGCCGCTTTGCCGACACGCCACAATGTTCGACCATCAAGGACAAGCGACGATGGTGGCATGTGGGGTTCAACATCTGTCCCCTCGTTCAGAAAAAAAACCTCTGTCTCAGCCGTCTCATCGTCGCCTGCAACAATGATTTCCCTTATATCTGCCAACGCTGTGCCGGGCGCGAAGAAAAGCGCGACCAGCAAGGGCAGGACAGAGCGCAAGCCCCGAACTCAGGCTGCGGCGATGATGGGGATAAAGTCGCTCGCTTTCAGGCTTGCGCCACCAACAAGCGCGCCGCCAACCTCGGCTATGCCAAGCAGTTCGCTGGCGTTCGACGGCTTCACCGACCCACCATAGAGAATCAGCACGTCTCCGCCCGTTTCTCCAAAATGCGCGCGGAGCTGGGCACGGATAAAATTATGCATGGCATCAACGTCTTCGACCGACGGCGTGCGCCCTGTACCGATTGCCCATACTGGCTCGTATGCGACAACGACATGTTCGGCGCGCGCTGTTGGCAGCGATCCGCGCAACTGCCTGCCAACCACATCTTCGGCCCTGCCCTCATCGCGCTCGGATTCGGTTTCGCCAACGCAGACAATAACGCGCAGTCCGGCCGACAGTGCGGTTTCGGCCTTGGCTTTGACGATGGCATCGGTTTCGCCATTGTCGGTCCGGCGCTCGCTGTGCCCGACAATAACGAACGAAGCGCCACTGTCAGCAAGCATCACTGCCGATACGCAGCCAGTGTGTGCACCACTGTCCTTGGCGTGGCAGTCCTGTCCGCCAATGGCGACGCGGCTGCTTTCGACCACACTTGCTGCTGCAGCAATCAACGTGAACGGCGGAGCAATCGCAACCTCGACACGTGCGTCCGTCTCCCCTGCAGCCGCGGATATTGCCGATAATTCTCCAAGTGAATCCCGTAACCCGTTCATTTTCCAATTACCTGCAATCAGCATCTGCTTTGTCACATCAGCCCCTTCTCGTTTACCAAATTGCCGCAAGCCCTCGCTTGCGGGCGGCGCGGTGGCTACCTATAAGCCATTCGCTTAATGTTTGCTGCCAATTCGCATATTCCAAGGGGCACCGCCACCTTATGATTACTTTCTTTCGCAACGCCCTGTCATCATGGGTCGTCCTTGCCATTCTTGGTCTCGTTATCGTCGCCTTTATCATTACCGGCGTCGGCGATCCGTTCAGCAGCGGGCCGAGCGCGACAACGATTGCCGAAGTCGGTGACAATGACGTAACGGATGCGCGCCTGTCGAACCAGTTTGATCGCCGGTTACAGACGGCGCGTCAGGACGACCCGAGCCTCAGCACCGAAGCGGCGATCAGCCAGGGTGCGATGGAACAGGTGCTTGAGCAACTGATCGGCGCTGATGCGCTCGCTGCAATGGCGGACACGCTTGGCCTTGCGGCGAGCAAACGCCAGATCGACGGTGAAATCGCGAGCATGCCGGCGTTTCGCGGCCCTGACGGACGGTTCAGCGAAACCACCTATCGTGAACTTCTCGCCAGCCAGAATCTGAATGAAGCGACATTCCGCAGCGAAATCGGCGGCGATATCGTACGCCGCCAGATGCTGGGGCTGGTGCAGGATCTGTCGGCCACGCCGCGCACGCTCGTCGAACCCTTTGCCGCGCTTCAGCTTGAATCGCGCAAGCTGCAACTGGGCTTTGTGCCTGCGCGGGCTTTCGCCGACGTCAAAGCGCCGGACGATGCGGAGATTGAAGCCTATTACAAGACCAACATCGCGCGTTACACCATCCCCGAACGGCGCGTTATCAGCTATGCCCTTCTCGAAACCGCAGCGATTGCCGCCGGGCTGACCATCACCGACAAGGCGATTGAGGACGATTATAAAGACCGTAGCGACGTATATGATGCGCAGGAAGAACGCGCGCTCAGCCAGGTCGTTGTGCAAACCAAGGCCGATGCCGAAAAAATTGCCGCGCGCGTTGCTGCTGGCGAGACCTTTGCCGATGTGGCCGCCGACGTTGCAGGCTATGCTGCATCCGATCTGTCGCTTGGCAGCCAAACCAGGGAAGCGCTTGCCGCGACCGTTTCAAAATCGGTGGCGGACAGCGCTTTTGCCACGGACAAAGGCGCTTTGACGGCGCCCATTCAAACCGAATTTGGCTGGCACCTTGTGCGCGTCGACGACATAACGACAAAAGCCGCGCGTCCGCTTGCCGACGTACGACAGGAAATCGAAGACCGCCTGCGCAAGACGATGGCGGAAAACAAGGCCGCAGACCTGATCGGCGAGGCAGATGATGCCTTTGCCGACGGCAATAACATCGCCGAGGTTGCAAAGGATCTCGGGCTTGAAGTCGTCACCCTGCCCGCCGTTACCGCGCAGGGCCAGACACTTGAAAGCACCGACCTTGAACTGGACGAACGGGTGCGCCCGCTTATCGAGCGCGCCTTTGCCTATGATGCGGACGAGGACCCTGTCGTTGAAGAAGCCGCGCCCGGCCTTCATGCCCTGCTCAAGGTCAAGGAAATCGTGCCGGCGACGCCAGTTCCTCTCGCCGATATCAAACCGCAGATTCAGGCTGCGATGATCTTCGAACGGCAAATGGCGGCGGCAAAATCGGCTGCTGAACAGATCATCACCGATGCCAAGACCGGGAAGTCACTGACCGAGCTGATGCGCGCGCGTCGCCTGCCGCCTATGCAGCAGATCGAGGCACGGCGCATTGAGCTTCTCGCGCGCAAGGAACCTGTACCGCCGCCGATCACGCTCGGTTTTGCTTTGCCCGAGGGCGAATATCGCGCCTTCCCCGACGCACGCAGCGGCGCCTATGTTATCGTCTATGTCGAAAAAATCACGCCCGCCAATCTTGAAGAGGCGCAGAGTTTTGTGAGCACGCTACGCTCGCAATTGCGTCAAGGCGCAACCGGCGAATGGGCGCAGGACTTTGTCTCTGCGATCATGGCCGATGTCGGCGTCAAACGTTATCCCGATGCGCTCGAACGCCTGAAAAAGCGCTATCTTGGTACCCTTGACCAGCCGTGACCGAACCAACTCTAGCAGACTTTGAAAAGGCGTACCGCGACGGACGTCCCCAGCTTGTCTGGTCACACCGCATTTCGGATACCGAGACACCCGTCTCCGCAATGATCAAGCTTGGCGGTCAGGGCAGCGGTGCCTTTGCGCTTGAATCGGTTGAAGGCGGAACCGTGCGCGGGCGCTATTCCCTGCTTGGCTTTGCACCCGATCTGATATTCCGTGCAAATGGGCAAAGGGCAGAGATCAACCCCAACTTCGCCACCGATCCGGACAGTTTCGAATCCTGCCCCGATGCACCGCTCGACGCGTTGCGCAAACTTGTCGATGGCTGCCGGATGGACATGCCGCCCGAACTGCCGCCGGCCTTTGCCTGCCTTGTTGGCTATATGGGCTATGAAAGCATCGGGCTTGTCGAGGACATTCCCGTGGCGGGTGCAGATCCGCTCGGCGTGCCCGACATGGTGTTCATCCGCCCGTCACTGCTACTGGTTTTCGACCGGCTAAAAGATGAACTCTTCATCGCCGCTCCCGTGTATCCGAACGCGCTATCCGCTGCAGACGCCTACGCAAAAGCAATGGAACGCATCGAAACCGCGGAATCGCGTCTCTCGGGTCCATTGCCTGCCGACAATCATGCCAAGGCCCCAATAACGCCGCCCGAAATCGAATTTCACGTCGGGCCGTCGCGCTATGGCGAGATGGTCGCGCGCGCCAAGGACTATATCCACGCAGGCGATATTTTTCAGGTCGTGCTGGCGCAGCGCTTTTCGGTGCCCTTCGATCTGCCGCCGCTCAGCCTCTATCGCTCGTTGAGGCGGATCAACCCCTCGCCCTTCCTTTATATGCTTGATTTGCCCGGATTTGCACTGATCGGATCAAGCCCGGAAATTCTGGTCCGCGTGCGCGATGGCGAGGTCACCGTGCGCCCCATCGCCGGAACCCGCCCGCGCGGCGCGAACGCCGCCGAAGACGCCGCCAATCGTGAAAGCCTGCTCGCCGATCCAAAGGAATGCGCCGAACATCTGATGCTGCTTGACCTTGGTCGCAACGATGTCGGCCGCGTCGCGGCACCGAACAGCGTCACGGTAACCGAACGCAACATTGTCGAATTTTACAGCCACGTCATGCACATCGTTTCGAACGTGCGCGGCGAGCTTGCCGACGACAAGGACGCCATCGACGCGCTAATGGCAGGTTTTCCTGCCGGTACAGTCTCTGGCGCACCCAAGGTTCGCGCGATGGAAATTATCGCCGAACTCGAAAATGAAAAGCGCGGGCCCTATGCAGGCGCGGTCGGCTATTTTTCACCCGATGGATCAATGGACAGCTGCATCGTGTTGCGCACGGCTGTGCTGAAAGACGGCACCATGCACATTCAGGCCGGCGCCGGCATCGTCGCCGACAGCGTTCCCGAATATGAACAGCGCGAATGCGAAGCCAAGGCAGGCGCACTGATCGCGGCGGCCACAGACGCGATCAAACGCGCATCCGATGCCGGATTTGGTCAATGAGCATGGCCAATTCTCCGATCTTGAGCTAAGCCGATTTTATGATCCTCGTTATCGATAATTATGACAGCTTCACCTACAATCTCGTGCATTATTTGCAGGAGCTTGGCGCCGACGTTGACGTCGTGCGCAATGACGCCATTTCGGCTGGACAGGCACTGTCGACGGGCGCGGATGCGTTTCTGATTTCGCCCGGCCCCTGCACACCGAACGAAGCGGGTATTTCGCTCGACCTCGTCGCGGCCTGTGCGGAGGCCAAAAAACCTTTGCTTGGCGTTTGCCTTGGCCATCAATCGATCGGCCAGCATTTTGGCGGCAAGGTCGTGCGCGGACATTTGATGCACGGCAAGACATCGCCTGTCACCCATGATGAAAGCGGTGTTTTTGCAGGTGTCCCCTCGCCATTTATCGCGACCCGCTATCATTCGCTGATTGTCGAGGATATTCCGGCAAGCCTCGTCGTCAATGCGACATCGGACGACGGCGCGGTCATGGGCTTCCGGCATGAAACCTTGCCCATTCACGGCGTCCAGTTTCATCCTGAAAGTATTGCGACCGAACATGGACATGCTCTGCTAGCAAATTTCATGCAGCTCGCCGGCCTCACGCCAAAGGCACGTGCGGCGGCATGAGCACGCTCCCCAATCCCGACACGCCCCTTGACGAGGCCGATGCACGCGCGGCGTTTGACGCGATCTTGCGGGGCGATGTCGCCGACACCGATATTGCCGATTTTCTGACCCGCCTTGCCGACCGCGGTGAAACCGTTGACGAAATTGTCGCGGCAGCAAGCGTCATGCGCAGCCATATGGCGCAGATCGCAGCGCCCGCAAACGCCATTGATGTCTGTGGGACGGGTGGCGACGGGGCGCACACGTTCAACATCTCGACCGCCGTTGCAATCGTGGTCGCCGCCTGCGGTGTTCCGGTTGCAAAGCACGGCAACCGCGCCGCGTCCTCAAAATCCGGTGCCGCGGACGTGTTGACCGAACTTGGGCTTGATCTTGACCTTGCATCGGACGCCGTCGAACGCTCACTTGCCAAAATCGGCATTGGCTTCCTGTTCGCGGCCAAGCTGCATCCGGTCATGGGCCGCGTTGCAACTGTACGACGTGCGATTGGCCGCCGAACGATTTTCAACCTGCTTGGCCCGCTCGCCAATCCTGCAGGCGTGAAACGTCAACTTGTCGGCGTTGCTGGCGCCATATGGGTTGACCCGCTTGCAGAGGCGCTCGGACGCCTTGGCGCCGATGATGCCATGGTCGTCCACGGCGACGGTCTTGATGAAATTTCGATCTCCGGCCCAACCGTCTTCGCTCGCTTTACCGGCGGTCACGTCAGCGACGGTGAACTCACGCCCGATGTAGCGGGACTCGACTCCTATCCGCTTGAAGATTTGCGTGGCGGCAGTCCGGCGGAAAATGCCGATGCCCTGCGCCGCTTGCTTGCGGGTGAAAAAGGCGCATACCGCGACATTGTCTGCATCAATGCCGCCGCCGCGCTTCTGATCGGCAACAAGGCCAGCGGCTGGGTCGACGGCGCAAAGCGCGCGGGCGACGCGATTGACAGCGGCGCCGCAACCGATCTCCTCAAACGCTGGGTAGCATTTCGATGAGCGATGTTCTTGCCGAAATTTGCGCGCACAAGCGCGGCGTTGTGATCGAACGCGCAAGGCAGCGCCCGCTCGCCGAAATCGAGGCTGCCGCAAAAGCCTCGGATAGCCCGCGCGGATTTCTGCGCGCACTGCACACTGCAAAATCCGAGGGCAGATACGGCCTGATCGCAGAGATCAAAAAGGCATCCCCCTCGCGTGGGCTGATCCGTGCCGATTTTGACCCGCCCGCACTCGCCCGCGCCTATGCCGCAGGCGGTGCAAGCTGCCTGTCCGTGCTGACCGAAGAAAACTGGTTCAAGGGCGGCGATGACAAATTGATCGCAGCACGCAAAGCCGTACCGCTTCCCGTGCTGCGCAAGGATTTCATGATCGACCCCTATCAGGTGGCAGAGGCGCGGATGATCGGCGCGGATGCTATTCTTGTCATTGTCGCGGCCATCGACATTGATCTTGCTGCCGAAATCGAAGCCGCTGCCTTTGACTGGGGCATGGATGTACTGGTCGAAGTTCACAATGAAGCGGAGCTTGAAACCGCGCTGGGTCATTTAAAATCGCCCTTGCTTGGCATCAACAACCGTAATCTGAAAACGCTTGCCGTTGATACGCAGACGAGCATTGATCTCGCGGCAAAAGTGCCGTCGAATTATACGCTGGTCGGCGAAAGCGGGTTGCGGACAAACGCCGATCTTCAGCAACTTGCAGCCCACGGCATTACGAGTTTCCTTGTCGGCGAGTCGCTGATGCGCGAAGATGATGTCACCGCAGCGACACGACGCTTGCTGGAGGGTTAGATGGGCCTCAGTCACCTCAATGATGCAGGCGAAGCGCACATGGTCGACATTTCGGAAAAAGTCGCCACCAAGCGCACCGCCATTGCCGAAGGCGTCATCGCCATGTCCGCCGATGCGCTTGCCGCCGCGCGCGAGGGATTGGCAGCAAAAGGCGATGTGCTCGCCGTTGCACGGGTCGCCGGGATCACCGCCGCCAAGAAAACCGCCGATCTCATTCCGCTGTGCCATCCGTTGCCGTTGACCGCCGTTTCGGTTGATTTTGATCTGCAAGACAACGCGATCCGCGTCGAAGCCAGCGCATCGACGACCTTTGGAACCGGCGTCGAGATGGAGGCGATGACGGCGGCATCCATCGCACTGTTAACGATTTACGACATGCTGAAGGCGGTCGATAAGGCGATGGTCATTTCAGGCGTCCGGCTGCTGAAAAAATCCGGTGGCAAATCGGGCGACTGGACCGCACCTGTTCGCTGATGCTCAGCTACGAAGACGCCCTTTCCCGCCTTACCGCAACGACACCGGTTCTCGGTTCAAATCACCTTTCACTGACCGATGCTGACGGGCTAACGCTCGCCGAAGACATCACGGCAAAGCTGACACAGCCGCCATTCGACGCCTCGGCAATGGATGGGTATGCAATACGCTGGGAAGATCGCAGCGGCCCTTGGCGCGTCATTGGCGAAAGCGCGGCAGGGAACGGTTTTTCGGGAACCCTTTCCCTGCACGAGGCCGTTCGCATCTTTACCGGCGCGCCGGTACCCGATGGTGCCGACACTGTTATCGTTCAGGAAGACGTGCTGCGTGATGGCGATCGTTTACAGCTCACGCGCGACGGGCCACCGCTTAAGGGCGCGCATATTCGATCCCGTGGCGGCGATTTTATGGAAAGCACGCCGCTCATCACATCCGGCACACAGCTCTCACCGCGACATATCGGCCTTGCCGCCGCTGCCGGTCATGACACGCTCCGCGTCTTTCGTCGCGCGCGGGTCAGCTTGATTGCGACCGGCGATGAACTGGTGCCGCCCGGGACACAGCCCGGTCAAGGCCAGATCATCAGCTCGAATGGTGTCATGCTCTCCGCGCTTTTGGCGCGCACGGGTGCGGATGTACGGGATTTCGGTATTATTCGCGATGATCTTGCAACGATCACCGATGCGCTTGCTGCGGCGGCCGCTGACAGCGATCTTCTCATAACCATTGGTGGCGCGTCGGTTGGCGATCATGACCTCGTGCAACAGGCCTTAAAGGACGTCGGCGCTGACATTGATTTCTGGAAGGTGGCGATAAAGCCCGGAAAGCCGGTGATTTCGGGACAGGTACGCGATACCAAGGTCATCGGCCTGCCGGGGAACCCTGTATCGGCCTATGCTTGCGGCGTGCTTTTCGTCGTACCGGTTCTACGCCGGATGATGGGCCGGACAAGCGCCCAACTGCCGCTACAGACGGCGCCGCTCCTTGCCCCGCTTTCCCAAAACGGCAATCGGCGCGACCATATTCGTGCCGTGCTTGGCGATGATGGCGTCAGGCCCGCAGCCGTTCAGGACAGCGCGATGCTCTCGACGCTTGCCGCATCGAATGCCTTCATCATACGTCCACCGGGCGCAAAGGCGGCAAATCCCGGTGATCTTGTTGACGTCATGGTGCTTGACAGGATTTACGATACCCCCTAAATGTTCCCTATTCGTTCACGAATGCAGGAACAAACCATGCTGACGCGCAAACAACACGAATTGCTGGTGTTCATCAACGACCGATTGCAGGCCACCGGCGTCTCACCCTCGTTCGAAGAAATGAAGGATGCGCTTGATCTCAGGTCAAAGTCCGGCGTGCATCGACTGGTCAATGCGCTCGAGGAACGTCAATTCATCCGCAGGCTGCCCAATCGCGCCCGCGCGCTCGAAGTGCTGCGCATGCCCGATAGCGACAGCCCCAAGCCTGACAGCAACGTCGTCAACGTGGATTTCAGCGCACGGCGACCAGCAGCAGTGTCAAACGACGTCGTCCAGCTTCCGTTGCATGGACGGATCGCGGCGGGTCAGCCGATGGAGGCGCTCGAAAGCGATCAGAGTCTTTCCGTGCCTGCCGCACTGCTTGGCCCCGGCGAACATTTTGCGCTCGAAGTTTCGGGCGATTCGATGATCGAGGCCGGGATTTTCAGCGGCGATTACGCCCTGGTGCAAAAATGCGATACGGCGCGTGACGGGGAAATTGTCGTCGCGCTTGTCGATGACGAGGATGCAACGCTCAAATATCTCCGGCGTGACAAGCAGGACATCCGTCTTGAACCGGCAAACAGCGCCTTTCAGGTACAGCGTTATCCGGCGAACCGTGTGCGCGTGCAGGGCAAGCTCGTCGGCCTGTTGCGGCGCTACTGAATCCGGCTGGTCGCCCAGGGGTGATCGCCGTCATCGGCGGCAACCGTCCTGATTTTTTGCTTGTCGAGCCAGATTGCAACTGCGCCGGTTTTTTGTAGCGCGGCCCTGTCGAATTTCAGCCATCGCGGCGCGCACCAGACTGGCAGACGGCGGTCGCTGACGACGATATCCGCCGCGCGGCAGGCCGGTTCAAACCGCGATCTATCGATCAGCATTTTCGATCGCGTCGCCAAAACGTCAACGTGGCCTTCGTTACGCTTCAACCGCACGATACAGCTATCGGGCGAACACTTTGCCGCAGGTAACGCGTCCATGTCTCCGCTCTTTGTAAACCCGCCCGCGCCTTCCCACATCGAGCGCACATAATCGCCTGCGCGCGGACGCAGCAGCGCCAGCCTGCCATTCTGGACAATCGCCACATGGTGTCCGTCACCATCGATGATAAGCGACGGCGGCTCTGCAAATGCCGCCCCCATCATCCCTGCCCCCACCGGGATCAGGCCCAACCATCGCCGTCGTCCCTGCCACAGCACCAGCCATATCCCGCCAACGATAATCGCGCCAAAGGCCAGGTCGGGCATGGTCGGCAGCCGTGCGACCGCGCCCGGCAGCCCCGCCGTTGTCTTCGCGACATCGAGCAACAGTCCGATCGCGTGGTGCAGCGTCCCGAAAACCGGCCCCGCCAGCCCCAAG
>JBFKAE010000046.1:0-21155 GCA_041621755.1 Sphingomonadaceae bacterium
CGCGGCAGATGGAGGGCGTTGGCACACAAAAGGACATCGACCCCCTGCGGCATCACCCCGAACACAGATGCGTTATCGGCCTTGCCATTTGACAGAGCCATAAATTCCGCAGGGCGCAAGTTCCTGAGCCGACTTAGAGCTGCGGCAACGTCCTGGGGCATCATGTTGGGTCGGTGAGGGTTAAACACGTAAGTGGAATTGAACACAACAACCAGCTGGATCGGGTCAGCCAATATCAAAACAGGTAGCAGAATTTTTGACTTACCCTCTGCGCTGCTTTCAGGTCATCCAGCTTTCCGCGCGCAACCAGCGCAACATATTGGGCACCGGCGCTTTGAGACATGTTGATCGGGTGCGTGTACGAGATTGATTGGAATGGTTGTGATGATGAAAATGGCAAGAGCCATGAAAACGATGGAAGACATTACCGCCCGCTTTATAGCCGAGGCGCCGGATCACATGCCTTTATGATTTTTCCTGTAGCGCGGTTGGCGACACGATGAAAATGCCGATCACCCCCTGCATTGCGTCCGCAGACACGGGCTGCAACCCACGCATGTGCGCGTGCGGGTTGGCGGTGCATATGTCCCGACCCCCTGCATTTTTGCGGAGAAACTGAAACGGCAAGGATATATCGGGATGTAATCTCCGCGCCCCCCAACCCATCCACCAGTGGATCAATCCATCACTTCATCATCCGCCAATCCACCAGTCAAAGGGGGGCGCGGAGATTACATCCCGATATATCCTGCCACGGTCGAGCCTCTCCAAAAATTGGTTAGTAAAATGCCTGCCCGATAAAGTGAGGGGCTCCTGACCGAGCCACATATCCTGTACATAAATATAGTCTGCCTTTTGGCAGAGCCGGTATATTGTGCAGCCGGCACGACCATTCCGGTCTCGATTCATATAAATACGGGTCGGCCTTGAGCCCCCGTGCAGCATAAATCAGTCAAGGAAGGAACAGTGGATGAGCATGTTTGATCTGACCGGCAAGGTCGCCGTCATCACCGGGTCCTCGCGCGGGATTGGTCGCGCCACCGCCGAAACACTGGCCGAACAAGGCGCAAAGGTCGTGGTTTCGAGCCGCAAGCAGGACGCCTGCGATGTCGTCGCCGCCCAAATCAATGCCCGGCACGGCGACGGCACTGCGATCGCGATCGCCGCCAACATCTCGTCCAAGGACGATCTACAGTCGCTGGTCGACGCGACCCGCGCCGCCTTTGGGAAAATCGATATCCTCGTCTGCAATGCCGCGTCCAACCCGTATTTTGGGCCGATGGCGGGGATCAGCGACGAACAGTTCCGCAAGATCTTTGAAAATAACGTGCTTGCCAATCACTGGCTGATTCACATGGTCGCGCCTGAAATGAAGGCCAGCAAGGACGGCGCCATTATCGTCGTTTCGTCGCTTGGAGGTCTCATCGGCTCGGCCGATATCGGCGCCTATAATATATCCAAGGCCGCGGACTTGCAGCTTGTACGCAACCTGGCACTCGAGTTCGGTCCCGATGACATCCGGATCAATGCGATCGCACCGGGTGTGATCCGCACCGATTTTGCCAAGGCGCTTTATGAAAAACCCGAACAGGAGGCAGCCCTGCGCCGCGCGACGCCACTGCGCCGTGTTGGCGAGCCAGAAGACATTGCCGGCGTCGCAGCGTTCTTGGCATCGAACGCCGCAAGACATATTACCGGCCAGTATATCGTCGTTGATGGCGGCATGAATATAGCGGGCAGCCTCTAGCCCACCGCAACAAGGAGTTAAAATGATCAGGACAAACGTGCACGGCGATGTATTTGAAATCATTATAAACAACCCGCCGGTCAATGCTCTTGGAACGGCGGTTCGGCAGGGCATCGCCAAGGCCTTTGATGAAGCCGAGGCCAATGCCGATATCAAAGCCATCGTCATTCGAGGTGACGGCAAGATGTTTTCAGCTGGCGCGGACATCACCGAATTCGGCAAGCCTTTCGTCAAGCCGGGTTTGCCCGAACTGGTTGATCGTATTGAGGCCTGCGCAAAGCCCGTCATTGCCGCTATCCACGGCACCTGCTTTGGCGGCGGCTGCGAGGTTGCGCTCTCCTGCCATTATCGTGTCGCTGCGCCGACTGCGAAATTGGGCCTGCCCGAGGTCAAGCTTGGCCTGTTGCCCGGCGCTGGCGGAACACAGCGCCTGCCCCGCCTCATTGGTGTGGATGCCGCGCTGAAAATGATCGTCAGCGGCAATCCAATCCCGGCAAAGCAGGCCTTCTCCCTAGGCCTCGTTGACAAGCTCGTCGCAGAAGACAGCCTTGCCGAAGACGCCATCGCCTTCGCGCGCGATCAGAATAAGGTCCGCCGTACGGGCGAACTGACGGCAAAGGCTGATGCGGACACATTCGAGCGCTTTGCTGCGGAGAACCCTCGCCTCATCGGCCGACTCGAAGCCCCGCTCGCCTGCATCGAAGCCGTAAAAGCCGCGACACAACTGCCGCTCGCACAGGGTCTTAAGAAAGAACGCGCTTTGTTCACAGATCTGGTTGCGGGCGATCAATCCAAAGCCCTGCGCCATATTTTCTTTGCCGAGCGCGCAGCGGCAAGAATCGACAATCTGCCCAAGGACACAAAACCCCGCACCATTACGCGCGTCGGCGTGATCGGTGCTGGCACGATGGGCGGCGGCATTTCGATGAACTTCCTCTCTGCGGGGATCCCGGTGACGATTGTCGAAATGACCGAAGATGCGCTCGATCGCGGCACGGGCGTCATGCGCAAGAATTACGAGGCCACAGCCGCCAAAGGCCGCATGACCAGCGCCGAGGTCGACACCGCAATGGGCCTGCTCACACCCACGATTGATTTCAACGCCCTGGCCAAATGCGATCTCATCATCGAAGCCGTCTATGAAAATATGGACGTCAAGAAGGACATATTCGCTCGCCTCGACACGCTGGCAAAGCCCGGCGCGATCCTCGCCTCCAACACCTCCTATCTCGACATTAATGAAATCGCCGCGGCCACATCACGACCCGGGGACGTTGTCGGCATGCACTTTTTCTCACCCGCCAATGTCATGAAATTGCTCGAAGTTGTACGTGGCGCAAAAACTGCGCCCGATGTTCTTGCAACGGCCATGACTCTGGGACGCAAGATCGGCAAGGTGCCGGTGGTCGCAGGCGTCTGCTATGGTTTTATCGGCAACCGTATGCTGATCCCGCGTCAGGGCGAGGCGACAAAATTGCTGCTCGAAGGCGCAACGCCCGCGCAGGTCGACAAGGTCCACACTGATTTCGGCATGCCAATGGGTCCGTTCCAGATGTCCGATCTTGCCGGTGTCGATATTGGCTGGCACCGCGATCCGGCCCGCATCGAAAGCATCCGCGATGCCCTGTGCGCCCAAAATCGCTGGGGGCAGAAGACCAAGGCCGGATATTATGACTATGATGACAGGCGCAAGGCGTCGCCATCCGCTATCACACAGAAAATCGTCGAAGATTTCCGCGCCAAGGCCGGCGTGACCCCGCGCACGATATCGGACGAGGAAATCACCGTCCGCACATTGTACACGATGGTCAATGAAGCCGCGCTCATACTGGAAGACGGCATTGCCCAGCGCGCCTCTGACATCGATGTCGTCTGGATCTATGGCTATGGCTGGCCACGCTGGCGCGGCGGACCGATGTGCTGGGCCGACGCGATCGGCCTCGACACGATCCTTGCCGGCCTCGAACGCTACAGCGACAGGCTCGGACCGGATTTCAGGCTCTCCGCCCTGCTCAAAAACAAGGCCAAAGCCAAACAAAGCTTCCTCTAATGTCCTGACCCTAAGGTTCCAGAACAACCTTGCCGATGACAGCGCTGCTCGCAACGGCTCTGTGCGCTTCGGCGGCATCTTTCAGTGCAAAGCGGGCGCCGACCTTTCCCAGCAATTGCCCTTCGGCGGCAAGCTTGAAACACTGCCCGAAGGCTTCTGTGTCTTTCGACCACATCGGGCTGGATTTGATGGTAAGCTGATTGCGGAACACGACGCGGATATCGACTGGCACCACCGCACCGCCATGATAACCAATCGTGACGAGGCGTCCCCCGCGGCCAAGGCTCGCGAGTGCCTGAGGAAAAGTAGACGGGTCGGAGACATTCTCGAAGACAATGTTGACCCCTGCCCCGCCCGTGATTTCCATGACCTGCTCTGTGATGTTGCCCTCGCGATAATTGACACCGTGATCGGCGCCAAGGTCCCGGCAGAATGCGAGGCGTTCTTCACTGCTGGCAACGGCGATAACGGTTGCGCCTCGCAGCTTTGACATCTGTATCAGCAGTGACCCGAGGCCGCCTGCCGCCCCCATGATAAGCACGCGCTCTCCGGCTTTGACATCGGCGCTTTCGATTTCCGACCACGCGGCCTCGCCATGCCGGCCAATGACCGACGCGGTGCCGGCGTCAAGCTCCGCAGGAATTTTGCGGGCCTGAAAACTCGGGATAGAGACGTACTGCGCATATCCCCCCGGGGCGGTAATGCCGATCTGCCGGGCGTTGCTGCACGGGCCTGCCTTGCGGCAATTATCGCACGTACCGCAGCGCGCGAGGAATGTTGCAAACACACGTTCGCCAACACGCTTGGGGTCAATATTGCTTCCCGCCTCGACGATCGTGCCTGTCGGATCGACGCCCAGCACCAACGGAGGCGTCAGCTTGAACTGTGACTTGCCTTCGCGGGCGCCGATATCGAACGAGCGATTGACCGAAACGGCCTCGACCTTGACGATGACATCGTCCGGGCCGGGTTTTGGAGTCTCGATGGTTTGGAATTCCAGAACCTCCGGGCCGCCAAAGCGATTGACGACGATCGCTTCCATTTGCATTGCTATATCCTTCCCTCAGGCTGGTTTTCTGGGTGCCCAGGGCATCAGCCCCAAAATGATCGCGGCGAACACCAGCCCGCCCGACGCTGACAATAAGGCTTGCGTGAAGCTGCCGGTCATATCGTGCAAATTGCCTGAAATAATGCCGCCAAGCGCGCCACCAAAATGGAACAGGGCAAAGATCAGGCCGAACAGAGTGGCAAAACGCACGCGGCCAAATTGTCGCTGAATTGCGAAGCCGAGAACATCAATCTCCGCGCCAATCATCATGCCGACAAATACAGCGATAACCAAAGCGGCACCGCCACTTGCACCACCGGCGAGCACGGCCACTGCAGCCGCACACGCCAGACAGAAGGCCGGCACAACGATGCGAAACGCAACCCTGTCCAATAGCCATCCACAAAGCACCCTGCCGCAGATAGTCGAAATACCGACAACCGATTGCGCAATGACCGCTTGTTCGCGCGTCATGCCATTGGATTCGAGAATCATGACCAGATTGGCCAGCAAAACGGCGCTGAACCAGCCCAGAGCCAAGAATGCAAGACAAAGGCAGATCAGCCGAATATCGCGAAACGCGGCGAAGAAAATGCGGTCGCTGACAGCGGCATTGGGCGACGCTTCGTGCGGACTTTCCGCGGGCGCTTCACGTAGCCAGATGTAGGCCATAGGAAACGCCACGAGGACGGCAATCAGGCTCGTGGAGAAATATGCCATGCGCCAGCCGAGCGCGTCCGCAAGGTTATGAATAACAAACGGCATGGTTGCCGCGCCAATACCGACGCCAAGCGTGGCGATCGCCATAGCCAGGCCAAGTCGCGTATCGAACCATCCTGCAGTGGCCTTGCCCCACGCCCCCGGCCAGAGTCCAAGACCCAGAAGCGGGACCAGCAGCCACGCCAGCAGGAATTGCCACTGACTGCCGTCTTGCAGGCCCATCATGGCAAAGCCGATGGAAAACACGGGAATGCAAATCAGCACGACACGCCGGACCCCAAAGCGGTCAATAATGAAGCCAGATATCAAAGACGTGATCATCACCGAAATCGACATAGCCGCAACGCCACGCCCGATTTCACCGACGCTCCACCCGAATGCGTCACGCAGATAGGGGCTGAACACACCAAAGCTCAGCGGCGCCAGCACAGACGGACTGACGATCAGACAGACCATCGATGCAATGGCGGTTTTCCAGCCCGGGCGAAGCGAACCATTTTCTGCAAACAGTGATTCCGCGTCGCGTTGCCGAATTGCGATTTCCAATGTTTCTCTCCCCCGCTTTGTAGACCTGCCTGCGATCGTTCGACGAAGCCCTCAGGCAAAGCAACGCGCATTGCAGAGACTGATACGAATCAGGACCGGATTACCCCATATCAACTGTCAACATTATGATAATTTCACTAACCATATTGGCAACACTTAGTCAACAGGGGTCATGTCGATTGAAATCCCGCTTGGCGGGAATGCGCGACTTCTGCGACTCTGCGCTGAATAATGTCACCACTTTTTGCATTGAATAGCCAAATGTGTTGACATTTTTATACGATGTTGGCAGATGCGGTTTACAAACACGGCCACAAGAAGTGGCGTCCAGGGGAGTGGTTCTGATGAGGTTTCGCGGAACAGCCAACCGTCGCGGTGCAGCCATGAGCGCTGAACCCAAAAACAGCACTGCGTGCTTCGGGGCTGAAAATTCGCGCACTTCGACAACCCGCATCGAGCACATTCTGGACGTAGAGATGTTGGCGTGCGCAGCATGACAGCACGCCGGCCGATGTTACCGATTCGATAAATTAAAATGTCTAAACGGGATCATTGAATACGGAGGGGGAGAAGATGGCTGCTTACAAAAACGATCTTAACACGGACGGCAAGGCCAGGAGCAACATGCGCACCACACGCCTGTTGGCAAGCGTCGCATGGGTGGCCGTTGCAGCCACGGCCTTTGTTGGCGGCGCGCACGCACAATCCGGCGAAGACACCTCAGCCGATACAAATGACACAATCATCGTAACGGGAACGCGGATTCGTGGCATTGACCCGACCGGCTCCAACGTCATCAGTGTCGGCCAAAAAGAGATTGAAAGCACGTCCGTCCTCACCACGCAGGATCTGATCAATCAAATCCCGCAAAATGTGGTCTCTGGCCTAAACGAAGGTACATATTCCACGACATCGAGCGGTGTGAATGTGACGCGCGCTGGTGCCGTCAATTTGCGTGGCATAGGCCCAAGCGCCACACTGCCATTGCTCGACGGTCACCGCATAGTTCCAAATGGCACATCCGGCCGGTACATTGACCCCTCCGCCATTCCGGTCAATGCGATCGAGCGTGTTGAAGTTGTTGCTGATGGCGCGTCGGCAATTTACGGCGCGGATGCTGTCGCGGGCGTTTACAACGTCGTCATGCGGCGCAGCCTGAACGGTGTCGAGATGGGGGGAACCTATGGGTTTGCCGACGGTATGGACCAATGGTCGACCGTGCTCGCCGCGGGCAAGACATGGTCCGGCGGGCAAATCATGGTCGTCTACGAGCACACGGATCGTTCGAACCTCGCTGGCAGGGACCGCAGCTGGTACACGTCCGACAATCGCGACAAAGGCGGGACGGATTATCGGTCCATACAGTGTAATCCCGGCACCATCGTCATCGGTGGCGTCAATTACCCCATTCCATCCGGCACGGTCACACCTGCCAGCCTGACGCCCGGCGCGCCGAACCGCTGCGACCTGACGCCGTATAACGACATTTTGCCTTCGCAGAACCGCGAGGTCGTTGCCGCAACCCTTACTCAGGATCTGACGGATTGGCTGGAATTTTCTGCAATGGGCCTGTTCATGGACCGTCGCTTTTCCGGCGAATTTATCGCCCAAGGCCCGACGAGCCTTCAGCGCACCTTGCAGATCGGTCCGGGAAACCCGTACCGTATCCTTCCGGCGGGCGTTGCCCCAAGCGGCGCACCGCTTGCGATCAACTATTCATTCCTGCCCGAATATGGGCCACTTGAATCGTTCGGGTATGAAAAGACCCATGAAATCGTCGCCGGTTTCAATGTCTCGTTGCCATATGAGTGGAAAGCCTGGATCGGTGGCGTTTATGGTAAGAACCACGCCGTTCAAAGCAACCGCAACCTTAATCCGGTTGCACTGGGCATGGCGTCCAACACGCCCAACCCTGCGGCGGCGCTAAATCCGTTCGGCCCCAACAGCCGGGATTTGATTGACGGCATTTTCAGCTGGGTCTTCCAGCCCGATGGCCTCAACAAGATGCACATATTCGAGTTCAGAGCCGACGGGCCGCTGTTTGAGCTTCCTGCTGGCAGCGTACGCGCGGCAATTGGCTATGAACATGGCAAAACCGAACATCTGGGTGGTACGTTCGGCGGCCCGATTGACAACCCTACACGGACTCCGATTGGAGTTGAGCGGACTGTGAATTCGGTCTTTGGCGAAGTTTACATACCGGTGTTCGATACGGACGCGCTCGGCAAGCTGGAACTGTCTGGCGCGCTTCGTTACGATGATTATTCCGACTTTGGCAGCACCACCAATCCCAAGGCCGGTCTGACCTATAAACCAACGCAAAGCCTGTCGTTCAATGCCAGCTATGGCACATCGTTCCGGGCGCCGGACCTCGATAATATTCTGCTGAGAAAGCCGGTGTCCTTTGTGTCATACGGCACGCGCCTCGACCCTACGCGTGGCAATACAATGGTGCCTGTCGTCGTCCTTATTGCAGGCAACCCCGAGCTCGAAGCCGAAACGGCGACCACATGGTCTCTGGGCGCGACATTCCAGCCCGATTCACTGCCCGGTTTCAGGGCGAACCTGAATTATTTCAATCTGGTCTATAAAAACCAGATCACGGCGATAAACAGCGATCCGGCGGTCCTGCAGCGGCGCAGCGATTATGGTTCGCTTATTCGTGAATTCACGCCGCCACTAAGCGAGGCGCAGGTTCTCGCAGATCCATTGGTCGCATCGCTGATTGCCGCAGGTGTTCCGACACTGCCCAACCCCTTCCCCGGACTGTTCTATATCATTGATGGACGGCCCTATAATGTCGGCAAGACAAAGACGGATGGTCTGGACTTCGATTTCTCCTATACGACAGCCATGGGCAACGGTGATCTGACAACGCGCATTGCCGGGTCCTATTTCTTCAGCTTTGACGTGCAGCAAACCAGCATCGCCGCTGTTGAGGACCAGCTGAACCAATATCCCTATCCACTGCGTCTCAAGATGCGTGGTTCGCTGGCTTGGGAAAACGACAAATATGGCCTTGGCGCGTATGTGAATTTCGCCAATTCGTACAATAACCCCATATCCACCAACGTTCAGAAAGTGGATGCCTATACCACGCTTGATCTGCACGCCTCGGTCAATCTCGATGTTCTGCTGGGCAAGACCACTCTGGCGCTTGATGTGAAAAATGTGTTCGATACGGACCCGCCATTTGTCGACGTCGAAGGGGGGTATGATCCGGGCAATGCGAGCGCGATCGGTCGCCTCGTCACCCTGTCTGTTCGCACACGTTTCTAAGTCCGGTCCGGGAGATTCATGGTGAGCATATGGCCAATCGATAAGAGGATCTCGCGCCGTGCATTGCTCGGCAAGGCGTGGATACTTCCGACTGGCCTTATGCTTCCAGCCTGCGCAACCGATCAGGCTGGCGCTGACGCAAAAACTGCGGCAACGGTCATATATTCCCCGGCTCCGGCCACGACGCCCATCCACGCCCTGAACGTGCGGTTGGCCGAAGCGGCGATCGAGTCCTCTGCATTTTCATCGCTGGACGTTCAGGCGGTGGCATTGCCGGAATCCATCAATGATTTTTCTGGCCTGCCGCCATTGGAAAGGCGGCATCACTGGCCGATCGTCACCACGATCGATTTTGATATGGCGCGTGCGGGCGCGGGCCCTGACTGGCATGGCTATCCGCGCGTCAATACCGATCTCAAATTCGTATCAAGCCTGACCGATGTCGGCTTTGGCATTTCCATGTGGGGTGTAGCGGTCACCGACCCCGAGCAACTGCGCGGCAAACGGATCGCAACGCCGCCACGGCCGAGCGCCGTACGGCTGATGACAGAAGTGCTGCTGCGCGATGGCTGGGGCATATTGGACGACGTCGAACTGGTCGACATGTTGCCACCGCAAATCCTTGCTGCACGTGCTGCGGGCAAGATTGACGGCACGTCGTGGAATCTGGTCGGGCCGTCTGTGAACGGACATCGGGCAACTGTGCCGCAAAGCCCGGCAGACCCCTGGCGTTTCGTCGCCGTTGACGACGCTGCATTGGCGAAAATCAATGCATCCCATTCTTTTCATCTGGTGCAGACCAAACTGCTTGAGGACGCACCGGCGCTGCTCTCCCTCGCACAGGGCCTCGCCGTCTGGGATGAAACCCAACCGGCGCAGATCGGCGCGATGCTGGAATTCATCGAAGCCAAGGGCATGACCATTCCCGGCTTCGCAAGCACAGCGCAGCAAATGGCGGCGTGGCCGGGCCTTTCGGCCGAAGCCGTGCACCCGGTCGCACGAGCCTTTTACAAATCACGCGGTATCAAGATTTAGATCAAACAGCGCCTTGGCATTTGTCCTGCCGATTTTCATTCTGTCCGCCTCGCTGATCGGCGCAGCGTCGAACCAGGTCGCAGCATGATCAACATTTTCAAACGGCCAATCGGTCGAAAACAATATGCGCTCAGACCCCAGCTCCAGCATGACGTCGAGCAGTGACTGCGATCTGAAATTACCCGACGTGGTGATCCAGAAATTTTCCCGAATATAATCGACGATGGGGCGTTTGCAGGCGTGCAGCTTGGGCGCCTTCACCCATGCGTTGCGATTGTCGATCCGCCACAACATGGCCGGGATGCCCTCGCCCATATGGCCGATGATCATTTTCAGCGCAGGTTCCTCGTCAAACAGGCCCGACCCGACAAGCCGCAGGGCATGAACGGCAGTTTCCTGCGCAAAGGCCCAGGTCGGCCCCATCAACCAGGGATGGCCTTCATAAATTTTGGAATCCGACGGCAAAGGGTTCCGGGGGTGTAGATAAAATGGCTTGCCGAGCCGTGCGCATTCCTTCCAGAAACCCCGATATTCCGGGCGATCATAATAAAGGATGTCGCTGCCTTCGCGCTCTGAAAAACCATTCACCAACGCGCCTTGGAAACCTAGATCCGTTATGCAGCGCTGATATTCCTGTGCCGCCGCCTCGGGGTCCTGAAGGGGCAGAGCCGCGAAACCCTGAAAGCGATCGGGGCGCTTTGCGACTTCCCCGGCAAGAAAATCATTTGCACGCTGCGCGATTTCAATGGCACGCGACGTCTCCTTGATGGCCTGCACGGCGGGCGCATTCAGCGACAGGATCATCATTTCGATCCCGTTTGCGTCCATCTCTCGCAGACGCCGATCCTGTATATCCAGCAGACGCGCTGACAGCTCTGTCCAATATTCGCCCGGCACAAAACCGGCCGAATCCTGAAGCGTTTCGGGAAGCGCAAAATGCTCCTCCAGCGCAATTTTCCCTTGCATGATCTTCTCCCGATTGGCCTCTCAGGCCCGTTCAATCGCCAGGGAAGCACCCTGACCAACACCAACACACATTGTAATCAATGCCCGCTTGCCGCCGCGCGTCTCCAATCCGTGCGCCGCGGTCATCGTCAGGCGAAGACCGCTCATACCAAGGGGGTGTCCCAAGGCGATGGCGCCACCATGTGGATTGACGTGCTCGGCATCATCGGGAACGCCAAGGTCTCGCAACACTGCCAACGCCTGAGCGGCAAATGCCTCGTTCAGCTCGACAAGATCATAATCGTCCATACCAAGACCAAGCCGCTGGTTCAGGCGCTGCGTCGATGCGACCGGGCCAATGCCCATGATCCGCGGCGGCACACCAGCCGAGGCCGAGCCCAAGACGCGCGCCCGCGGCGTAAGGCCAAAACGCCGTGCCGCATCTTCCGTCGCGATCACAAGCGCGGCAGCACCATCATTGACGCCCGAAGCATTGCCGGCGGTGACCGTCCCGTCGGCGCGCACGATCGGGCGCAAGCGCGCAAGATCCTCGAGGCGCGTATCAGGGCGCGGGTGTTCGTCAGTGGCAATCGTCACCGGCCTTTTTCCGCGCGTTTCGATGGGAAGAATTTCCTCGGCATAATAGCCTGATGCAATCGCTGCAGCGGTCCGCTGCTGGCTGCGCAAGGCAAATGCGTCCTGATCCTCACGCGAAATCTTCCACTGGTCGGCAACATTTTCCGCCGTCTGCGGCATGGCGTCGACACCATAGGCCGATTGCATCGCCGGATTGACAAAGCGCCAGCCAATGGTTGTGTCTTCAATGGCCGACGACCGGGACCAGGCCGACTCTGACTTTGGCATAACAAATGGCGCACGCGTCATCGACTCGACGCCACCGGCAATCACCAGTTCTGCTTCGCCCGAACGAATGCTGTTCGCGGCAATAGCAACGGCGTCGAGGCCGGATGCGCAAAGCCGATTGCAGGTGATGGCCGGGACGCTTTCGGGCATAGACGAAAGCAATACAGCCATACGGGCAACATTCCGATTGTCCTCCCCTGCCTGATTGGCGCAACCGAAAACCACCTGATCGACTGCAGCCGGATCCATGCCGGTGTTTCTGTCGCAAAGCGCGCGTAACACATGTGCCGCCAGATCGTCGGGCCTTACAGAGGCCAAAGCCCCGCCCCAACGGCCAATCGGTGTACGAACCGCGTCACAGATCCATGCTTCAGGCAAAGCTCGCTCCTGTCTTGTTTTTCAGATCTTCCATAGTGACGCCTGGCGCCATCTCCACCACTTGCAGCCTGTTGCCGCCCGTATCATCGCAGTCGAAAACGCCAAGATCGGTTATGATGCGGTCAACGACGTTCCTGCCCGTCAGTGGCAAGGTGCAGCGTTCAAGGATTTTGGGTCGGCCGGCGCGGCTGACATGTTCCATCACCACAACAATGCGCTTGACGCCGGAGACAAGATCCATTGCGCCGCCAATACCCTTCATCATCTTGCCGGGGATCGACCAGTTGGCAAGGTCTCCCGATGCCGAAACTTCCATCGCGCCCAATATGGCAAGGTCAACATGCCCGCCACGGATCATCGCGAAACTGTCTGCGGACGAAAAGAAGCTGGCGCCAACCGCTTCGGTCACCGTCTCCTTGCCCGCATTGATCAGATCCGGGTCGGCTTCGCCCGTATACGGATAAGGCCCGATGCCCAACATGCCGTTTTCCGATTGCAGCGTCACCTTGAGCCCCTTTGGCACATGGTTCGCGACAAGCGTCGGAATGCCAATCCCGAGGTTGACATAAAAGCCATCCTGCAGCTCGCGCGCCGCGCGCGCCGCCATGCCGTCCCGATCCCAGCCGTAAGCAGTCATAACGCCATATCCCGCGACCGTTCCGTGCGCTTCTCGATCTTGCCGGACGCCGCCGCCTGAACGATCTTGTCGACATAAATGCCCGGCGTATGAACCTGATCGGCGGGCAATTCACCGGGGCCGACGATTTCCTCGACCTCTGCGATGGTCACCGTTGCAGCCGTCGCCATCACCGGGTTGAAATTGCGGGCGGTCTTGCGGAAAACCAGATTGCCTTCGGGATCAGCCTTCCAGGCTTTGACCAAAGCCACGTCCGCCCGCAACCAACGTTCCATGATATAGTCCCTGCCCTCGAAATTTTGCGCGGGCTTTCCTTCGGCAATAATCGTGCCGACGCCTGTCGCCGTAAAGAATGCGGGAATCCCCGCGCCGCCTGCGCGGATCCGCTCTGCGAGCGTGCCCTGCGGCACCAGTTCAAACGCTATTTCCTTTGCCAGCACCATCGATTCCAGCAATTTATTGTCACCAATATAAGACCCGATCATTGTCCGGATCTGGCCAGCGGACAGCAGATGCCAAAGCCCCTCCCCGGTCGCGCCGCAATTGTTGGAAATGATCGTCAGATTACCGACGCCCGCACGGTGCACCTCTGCAATCAGCGCCTCGGGCACACCGCACAGACCGAACCCGCCTGCCATCACTGTCATGCCGTCGCGCAGGACACCGTTCATCGCCTCGGCCGGATTTTGGCACAGTTTCATCTTCACCCCTTGTCGAACATTGCCACCAGCGTTTCGCGTGGTGCCGATGAGAGTTCAAACCAGATTTGATCCCGCGTCCGCAACATAAATGCAACGCCGCCCAGCTCACATGCCGCAATATCAGAGACTGCGAGCACACCATAAGCGTCACGGACAGATTGCACCCGGGCATGCGCCTGCACGATGGCTTCGTCATTGTCGCGGAGTATCACAAAGCGATTGTCGGGTCGCTGGTCCTGTATCCTTTTGCCCGATGTAATACCGATGAAGCCGAAATCGCCGCCGCCTGCAGAGCAATTTGACGGTCGCACATGCGTTACGGTGCGCAGGCCCAATATATCCTCGTAAAAGGGCCGCGCCTCGATACAGTCTATAACCGCCGACGTGCCATGCGTCATGAAGGCTTCATCGCCAAGCACGTCGCACTGTGTATGGGCGATCGCAAGCGCCGGGTCGATCATCTCCAGCTGGTTATAGGTCTCTGAATTCCAGTCTGTGCGGCTGAAAAACTGGTCATTGGTCGCGCCACGACGATATTCGACCTCCCACCAGTTGCTGTCGTCGTCATACATATAGAAACTATATGAGCCGTGAATGTGGGTTGCCGGGTGAATTCTGGCAAAGCCAAGGTCTTCGGCCCGCGCCACGGCGATGGTTCGTATGCGATCGACCTCGGCCTCATTGGCGACCGAAAATCCCCAGTGATTTGCCATTGTTTGCGGTCTGGCGATGTCCTCCGCCTCTGCCACGTTCAACACGAAGAAGTTCCGGCTGCCGGCCTGCATCAAATGTTTCGCGCGGCGGTCGCGGCACATCATGCGGCCCGGCGCATAGTCGACGCATTCCAGGCCGAAAAACCGCTCATAACGCTGTCGCGCCCGCTTGATGTCGCGGGTCACCATCGTACCCATTGCAAGATGTGCGAGGCTCTGCCGTTCGACAATCCCGCCACGACCATTGGCCACCTGTTCGTGGTCATCCGCATAATTGGCCATGTCCGCGTCCTTCACCGTCACATGTATAGTCAGGATTCAGGCCTATCAAACGGCCAGTATTTCTCAATATGATAAAACTTATATTGCCCATTCCTTTGACGGCATATATTGGCTTTTATATGCTGCCAAACATCGACATCCGCCAGCTCGAATGCCTTGTTGCATTGGTGGAAGAACGCAGCGTAACGGCCGCTAGCCGTCGCATGAACCTCAGCCAGCCGAGGATGAGCAATGCGCTGCGTCGGCTGCGCGAGATTTGCGACGATCCGATCCTCATCCGCACCGGACAGAAAATGCAGCCGACCGATCGCGCCATAGAAATCGCGCAGCATATTCGCGATGGCCTTGGCGAGGTGGCCCTGGCGCTTTCTCCGCCCGAAGCGTTCGATCCGGAACGTTCGGACCGCACCTTCACCTTTATGCTGTCGGACTATGTGGAAGTGCTTTTGCTGCCAGAGGTCATGCGACAGATATCGGCGCTTGCGCCATCCGTTCAGTTGCGTATGCGCATGCTCGAAACGACCCAGGTCCGCACGCTTCTGGATGATGGCGTTTGTGATATCGCATTTGGCTTTTTCTCCGATCTTCAGGGCAGTTTGCGTGTGTCGACACTTCTCAGGGATGCGCCTGTCTGCATCGCCCAAAAGGGCATTTTTGGTCGCGATGGCGCGCTATCACTCGACGAATTCGTTGAAGCCCGCCACGTGATCCTCACCGACGCGAGCGCAACCGGTTCAACGCTCGAGGCGCATTGCGACGACGCCATGAAGCGCATGAACACAGCGCGCCACGTCGCCGCGCATGCACCGACGCCGCATTCTGTTGCAAGGATCGCCGCATCGACCCGATTGATCGGGCTGCTGCCGCGCAATCTGGCCGAGGACTATGCACGCTTTTTACCGATACAGATCTTCACACCACCAATAGACCTCGGCTCGTTCGATGTTTCGATGGTCTGGCACGAACGCACCCACAAGGATGCAGGGCTTGTCTGGTTACGTTCGCTATTCCGCCAGCTCGCCGAGGACTTCTCTCTCAGCCGGTAAGCAGCACCCGGTCAAGCAGTTGCACCATAGAGTGCCAAGACTGTGCATCGGCCCATGCATCATAACGTGCAAAGTCGGGCCGCCCGATGCGATCGGCATTCCGGTCGGTAAATGCGTGAATGACATTGCCATATAGCTGGAGCGTCCATTCCCCTCCCCTGTCACGCATTTCCTGTTCGAACTGCAATCGATGCTCGACTGTCACGGTCGGATCGTCCGCGCCTATACAGGCCAGTACCGGCGCGGCGTTCCAACCGGCGACCCCACACAGAGGTAATAAACCGCAGTGCAGTCCGATGATCGCGGCAAGTCTGGCATTGTTTCGCCCCATGTCGAGCGCGATTGTCCCGCCAAAACAATATCCGATTGCCGCCACCTTCACCTCGCCAACGTCGCTCACCGTGTGCAGCGCCGAAAGCGCGGCCATGCCACGCTGCAGCACCAGCGCGGGCCTTTGGCGCAGCGCTTGTAATCGGTCCATGACGTCTGCAGGGTTCGTCAACAGCGTCCCGTCGCCATGCAGGTCGGCAACCATCGTTGCATACCCCATCGCCGCCAGCCGAGACGCGCGCGACATCACATTATCCCCGGGGCCAGGCGCCTCGGGAAAGATCAGCACCGCACCCGGCTTCCTGCGTGCCTGTTCGGGCAAGAAGAGCTTGCCGGACATCGGCACATCCGCCTCGTAACCGATCTCCACAATGTCTCCGGTTTCCACAATCCGCCCCTTGTGCCGTTTCGATGTCACCCGGCAGTTTGCCAGCCAGAAAACCCGAATGCACCATTCCTCAGGCGAATAGTCATTATCAGAGCTTCGAACGTATTCCGCCGCCGCTCAAGCGGCTAATTTGACCAGCTTCAATGACCCAGGGACTGCAATTTGATGCCCAATATCCATGTGACCGATCAGGACGGCACGACAAGAACACTCGTCGCCGAAGTCGGCCAGACGCTTATGGAAGCGCTGAGAGACGAAGCTTTTGAAAATATCATCGCGCTCTGCTCGGGCTGTTGCGCCTGCGCGACCTGCCAGATTTATGTCAGCGAGGACTGGTTTCCCAAGCTCCCGACAATCGAAGAGGCCGAAGACGAAATGCTCGAATCCTCGGAAACCCGACAGCCCAATTCCCGCCTGTCGTGCCAGATCGAAGTCAGCGATGCGATTGATGGTCTTGAACTGACAATCGGACGTCTCGCCTAGTTCGCCTGCGCGATGCGGATATCGGCATTCAAAAGATAATAGCCCGTATTGCGCACCTCGCCGGTTGGCGCCCTGCCCGCATTCATCCACTCTACTGGCTTGATCAGTGAATCCTTGACGCCGAATACAACATCGGAATCGAGATATTCGCTCCCTTTCAGAAACAGGTGCGTCACCAGCCGACGATAGCCCTTTGCCCCGATCATGAAGTGGACATGTGCTGGCCTGAAAGGATGACGCCCCTGGGAACGCAGCATCTGTCCCACCGGGCCATCATCGGGAATGGGATATGGAGACGGCAAGCACGACCAGAAATGAAAGCGCCCGTCATCGTTGGTCTGGACCCGGCCGCGGCCACCATGCTCGTTACCGTCAAGCTGAACGTCGTAGAAGCCATCTTCGTCCGCATGCCATGCATCAACAGTGGCATTCGCGATCGGGTTGCCCCGTTCGTCGCAGACTCTGCCCACGACCAGCATGTCCGGTCCGTCCAGCCGTCCTGAAATATCCGCCCCAGACTGAACTACGGGTGCAGACTCCACATAAAAGGGTCCAAAAACCGTTGTTTCCGTGGTTTCACCCGGCTGGCGATGATTGATGGCATCGACCAGCATCGATACGCCAAGCGCATCGGACAGCAATATGAATTCCTGACGTTTTTCATCGCACATATGACCCGTACGCGTCAGAAAATCGATCGCATATCCCCATTCCTCTTCGGTCAGTTCGAGTTCGCGACAAAGGTCATGCAGATGGCGGACGACGGCTTCGCTGATCTGCTTTGCGCGCGCGGACCCGCCCTGCGTAACCTTTTCCACAACTGCATCGGTCAGCGTAAATTCATCAAGATCGCGCATATCAAGTCTCCAGCAACGGTCGTTCGCCCCCCCATCCGCGCCGCAACAGACCGGCAATGGCCGGAACATCGAATGCACGTGGGTTCGCATAAGGGTTGGCACAGGCAAGCCGGGCGACCCGGTCGATACCGTCTTGCGGAAGGCCGAGTTCAGACAAGCGCATGGACAGGCCGAGATCTTTGACAAGGCTGAACAGCGCGTTGACCGGATCGCCTGCGAAAATCTCCGTCAGATCACGCACAGCATCGGGACACGCCGGAGCATTATAGGCAAAGCTGTGCGGTAAAAGCGCGGCATGCGTTTCTGCGTGCGGCATATCATAGGCACCCCCGAGCGCATGGCACAGCTTGTGGTGAAGCGCCATTGGCGCCTCGGCCAGACAATAGCCAGCAAGCCACGCGGCATAGAGCGCATTCGCGCGCGGCGCAGGGTCGGCAGGGTCGGAAACGATCTTCGGCAGCGCATCTGCAAATGCGGTGATCGACCGGCGCGCTGCCCACTGGATATTCTCGTCCCGACTGGTCGTCAGGGCCTCTACCGCATGGGCAAGTGCGTTCATGCCTGAGGCAGCAGCCAATCGTGCTGGCAATGACAGACCAAGATCCGGATCGTAAATGATTACCGAAGGGCGCAAGCGGTCATCGCGCTCTGTCAGCTTCTCACCGCCATTCGTCTGTCCCAGAATGGGCGTGACTTCGGAACCGGCATAGGTCGTCGGCAAGGTAATATGCGGCAAGCCAAGCCTTTTTGTCAGCGCCTTGCCAAGCCCGATGGATGATCCGCCACCGATGGAGATCAGAAGATCAACACCGTGCCGGGTCGCCTTCCCGGCGGCCATTTCGCTTACCGCCACCGGCGAGTGCATGACCGCCTCTGCCAGCAATAAAGGAGCCTCCGTCAGTTGCGCCATGACGCGCTCCGCATCAACCGCACGGTCCGGGGTGCAAATGACGGCAGGCCTTGCCGCGCCGATATCCTTGACCAGTCGACCAAGTTCCCGGACGGCGCCCCAGCCGAAAATGACCCTGGCATATGGCCCGACATCCATCACGGGCCTGCCAGATTCAACCAGCGCGGGATCTGTAATTTCAGGCGGGCGATAGGTGGTCATACAAATTTCAGCCTTGTTCAGCTTTGGCATAACGACAGACAGAAAGTGTTGACACTTTATTAGAAAGAGTCTTCATATTGTCAACCAATACCATTCACGCGGCATCGGCCGCCAATATGACAGTTTACGCCCGGCGAACGCGCCCGAAAACGAAGAAAAGGACAAAAAATGGAAACGGACGGTCTTCTGGTATATCGCACCAATCGAACACGCAACCCGGTCGGAGAAGCGCGGCTGGAGAGCGCTTTGCAGGCGCGTTACTTCCTTATGGTGCTGAAATTCATAGACCGCGACAAGCTTCCAGAGGTGCAGTCGGAGCACCTCACATGGCTTCTTGAAAAGGAGAAAGCGGGCATTGTTTTCCTATCCGGCCCGGCCGCATGCCATGAGGATGGAGAACCGCTGCTAAGTGGTTTGATGGTTGTGCGTGCAAAGACCGTGGAAGAAGCCCGGGCAATAGCGGATACAGAACCCTTCATCGTCAAGGGCGTGATGAAGTACAGTCTTTACGAGTGGACCATTTTCCAGGGTGCCATCGCCGTTTCCATTAACCTATCGAACGGACAGGGCAGCTTCTGCTGACATCAGGTCGAGCGTTTCGAGCAGCGCCACGCGCGCGGCACGCAAGTCCGTCCAGAGCGCAGGCCTGCCAAGGTCATCGGGGGCAATGCTCTCGGGCCAGAAACGCTGCACGACCGCTTCGATCCGGTCGAGCTTTGCATGATCGGCCAGAAAGCGCGGGTCGATCGTTGCCGGGTCTGCAACAACACGCAGCCGCAAACAGGCAGGTCCACCGCCGTTCGCCATAGACTGCCGGACATTGACGGGCACAAGCCGCCGGATCGGGCCATTGCGAGCGACAAGGTCTTCAAGCCATGACCAGACGCGCGGATTGTCGCGCGCTTCGGTCGGAAGCACCAGTGCCATGCCGCCTTCGGGCAGCGTGACCAGCCGTGCATTGAACAGATAGGACGCAATGGCGTCTTCGAGGCTGATCGCGTGCGCAGGGACTTCGATGATTTCAAGTCCCGGCAGTGCACGTCGCAGCGCCGAATAGAGGAGATCGGAATCGGCAAAAGCCTGCTGGTGCGTGAACAGCACATGCGCGTTCGCCACAGCAACGACATCGTTGTGAAAGGCGCCTGCTGCAATCGCTTCGGGCGATTGTTCGGCAAGGATCACTTTTGCGGGGTCGAGTTTGTGCAACCGCGCGACGGCTTCGGATGCCGCTTTATGTTGCCGCGCCGGGAATGGTCCGCCGCTCGTCCCATAGACGAAGACCTCTATGCCTGCCTCTTCATGCGACGCGCAAAGCCGCATGTGATTGGCGGCGCCCTCGTCGCCAAAGGGTGCAGGGATCGGCCCATGCACGGCAAAATACCGCGCGTCGGCAAAAGCCAGGCGCACCTGTGCCAGCGTCCCAGCCCATTCGTGGCTGCGGTGCGGCATGGTCATAAGGTTGGCAATTGTCAGGTGGCAGCGTCCATCTGCGGTATCAGGTGCAGGCGACACGGTCGCAGCATTTGCTGCCCACATCGCCGAGGCGGACAGGGCGTTGGCACGCAGCGCCGCGCTCGCCGCCTCCATCGTCGTGCCCAAACGTGCAAGCCAGAGATCGTCCGGGCGATCATGGGGGAGAAAAAACCCCTGCGCCAGGCCAAGATCAAGATTGACGCGCATCAGGCCGATGCCCTGCAGGGCCGCTTCGCGGGGGTGGGAGGCCGCACCCGCATTGCGTTCCGACGCAAGGTTGCCGAGGCTCAGCCCTGCATAATTATGGCTTGGCCCGACAATGCCATCAAAGTTGATCTCGCACAGGTTCACGGGTCAGACCGGAACATAGGTGATGCTCTCGCCCGTCGAAATCCCGAGCACGCTTGCCGACGTCTCGTCGATGATCACGCCGTCGTCAGCGGGCGTTACATGACCAAGACAGGCGCGGAACGTCGCGAGATGACCCGCCCCGATAATATGCTCGCCGCCGCGCGCCTCGCC
>JBFKAE010000047.1:0-20656 GCA_041621755.1 Sphingomonadaceae bacterium
AATCGCAGCACCGATTCCACACGTTGAACCCGTTACCAGTGCAACACGACCCGAAAGAGATTTTTCTGACAATTGAAGGATTCCTCTTCTACGAACTTGTCTTGACACTGATTATTGGTCGACGGTTAAGACCACATTCATTGTGCACTGCCATATTTTCTGGACAAGTGGAATGCTTGGTCTAAGTTATAAAGGAAGACAATAAACGAGCGGGTGCAGAAAGCAGGGACAATATATATGCTCTACCACGGCTACGAGCTTCAAAGATCGATGCTGGCAAGCGCCAGTAGCCTGGCAAGTTTCGGCGCGAACCTGCTTCTTAATCCCGTAAATCCATTCGGTTATGTCAGCGGCAGTCCGGTCATTGCCTCAGCGCTTGATGTCTTCGCTCATGCCTCTGCGCCGCGCGGAAAGCCTGCTTTCGGCTTCGACAAAATCGAAACCAACGGTAAAACTGTTAAAATCCGCGAGGAGATCGCACTGCGCCTACCCTTTGGCCAGCTCAAGCATTTCGTCAAAGTCGGCGTCAAAAAACCGGGACCTGCAGTCCTCATCATCGCCCCCATGTCGGGTCATTACGCAACGCTCCTACGCGGCACCGCTGAACGTATGTTGCCCGGACACGATGTCTACATCACCGATTGGCGTGATGCGAAACTGGTGCCAACGTCAGATGGCAGCTTCGACCTTGATGATTATATCGACTATATCATAAAATTCGTCGAGACTATTGGTGCTGGCACACACATCATAGCGGTTTGCCAACCGTCAGTGCCGGCTTATGCTGCCGTCGCTTTAATGTCGGCGGAGAATCATGAGGCGCTGCCTGCAACGTTGACCATGATGGGCGGCCCCATCGACACGCGCGAGGCTCCGACCGAGGTCAACACACTCGCGACCGGGCGACCACACACCTGGTTCAAGCAGAACGCAATCGCAAGTGTACCTATTTATTATCCAGGTAGCGGACGGCAGGTTTATCCAGGCTTCCTCCAGCTTGCGGGCTTTATGTCGATGAATCTTGGCGATCATCTGACCAGCCACTGGGAGATGTTCAAGCATCTTATCGAGGGCAATGACGAAGACGCCGACGCCACTAAGGCGTTTTACGACGAATATCGTGCCGTCTGCGACATGACCGCCGAATTTTATCTGCAAACCGTCGATACGGTATTCCAGCGACATTTGCTTCCTGAAGGCAAAATGACGCATCGTGGAAAACCCATCGACCCTACCGCGATTCAAAAGGTCGCCCTGATGGCCGTTGAAGGTGAACGCGATGACATTTCTGGCGTCGGCCAGACGAAGGCCAGCCTGAAGCTCGCAAAAAAGCTACCAGCGTCCAAGAAGCAATATCTGCTTGCCAAGGGCGCTGGTCATTACGGCATTTTCAATGGTCGTAAATGGCGAGATATCATTGCGCCAGCGGTTGAGAATTTTATCGTCAAACACAGCCGTTAGCTGCTGTTACGTACAAGTAAAAAGGGCGGTATCCGTTCGGATCCCGCCCTTTTTCATGTCTGGGAAAGCTGCAACGCTTTAGTGCGCGTAAGCCTCATTCCCAACAAAGCCAATCTTCGTCACCTGTGCGCGTTGCGCAACTGCCATGACGTTGTTGACAATGTCATAGCGCGTTAGCGCATCAGGACGCAGGTGGATTTCAGGCTGAGGGTTCATTTCCCCTGCCTGCACGAAGTAACGCGTCAAGGTCGGCATATCGACCTCCTGATCATTCCAGTAGATCGTATTCAGAAAGTCGATGCTAACCCGGTTGATTACGGGATCAACCATAGGTGGCGGCGAATTCTGCTGATCGGCCGGCAGATCCAGTTTCACAGCGTGCGTCTGGATAGGGATGGTGATGATGAACATAATCAGCAGCACCAGCATAACGTCGATAAGCGGTGTGGTGTTGATATCCACCATTTCGCCGCCACTGCCGCCATCGCCTACACTCATTGCCATTGTTAATTCTCCTTAGCGGCGGACTAGAAGCGCGAACCGGAACCGATTGGAGGCTCCGAAATAAAGCCGACTTTGACAAAGCCTGCACGCTGCATGGTGAAGATAACACCGCCAATATTACTGTATTCCGTCGCCGCATCACCGCGAATGTGGACCTCGGGCAATTCGATTGTAACGCCTTTGGCCTTCTGCCGGTCGATTTCGGCCTTCAGATACGCGACAGCCTTGTCAAAAAGCGCCTGCTTGCTTTCCAGACGGCCCGTGCCCCAATAGACATCCCCGGCGCGATCAACCGAGATCAGCACATTTTCCGGCTTCGTCGTCGTCGGCTGGCTGGTCACAATCGGCAGCTTCAGGGGGACGGTCTGAATCACAACCGGAACGGTGATGAGAAAGATGATCAGCAAAACCAACATAACGTCCACAAGTGGCGTCGTGTTGATGTCCGCCATCGGCGCATCATCGTTATCGGACGGTCCTACACTCATCGCCATAGTCAGCGATCCTTCCTAAACTTCATTGTCTCTCGGCATGTCTGCCGTTCTGCAAGCAACGCCTACAGAACGGCGGATCAGGGTGTTACCGCGTAACGCGGGCACCCGACATCATGTAGCCATGAATGTCAGCGGAGAAGTTGTTGATACGCTCCTGTACGTCCTTGTTGCGACGGATCAGCCAGTTATAACCGAGCACGGCAGGCACGGCGACGGCAAGACCAAGTGCGGTCATGATAAGCGCCTCACCCACCGGACCAGCAACCTTGTCGATCGAAGCCTGACCAGCAGCACCGATGTTGATAAGCGCGCGGTAAATACCGACAACGGTACCGAACAGACCGACGAACGGCGATGTCGAACCAACTGAAGCCAGAAACGCAAGACCGCTTTGCAGGCGTGAATTGATCGAATTGGTCGAGCGCGCAAGCGACATCGTGATCCACTCGTTCTGATCGATCTTGTCGGTCAGACGACCTTCATGATGTTCACCGGCTTTCAGGCCGTCGTCAACGATCTGACGGAAAGCTGAATTCTTGGCGAGCTTGGCGGCTCCATCCTTGAGACTTGGCGCCGTCCAGAACTTCTTATCAATCTCATTAGCTTCAATGAACAGCTTCCGCTGATCCCAGTATTTCGTAAAAATAATGTACCACGAGATGAGCGACATCCCGACAAGTATGCCGAACGTTCCCCATGCAATGGGCCCCCCCTGCTGCAGAGCAGGAATCAGGCCGAACTGACCACCCAGAGCACCGCCACCATGATCCTGCGCCAATGCAGGTGCTGCAGCCAAAATTGAAGTCATTGCGACGCCCGCCGTAAGCGCGACACGCGAAACCAGATTTTTCATTTTTAATCCCCTAAATAAAGGTAATTTCAAGTCATCATATTCGTGAAAATGGAAAGCATCCGCGGCGTTCAGATCATTTTGGAATCTGCCAGCGGAAACCCTGTGTGCGCGTTTCCTGAACAGGCTCACCGTTCTGCTGTGCAGGACGGAAGCGGAACCGGCGCTCAATCACGCGGCACGTCGCATCGTCAAGACGACTGTGACCGCTAGATTTCTGGATAGTGCACGTTCCATCAACCACTTTGCCATCGGTGCCGATGACATAACGCGCGACGACAGAACCTTCTTCCTCTGCACGGATCGACGCCTGCGGATAATCATCCGCTGTCACCGTATCACCAAGACGGCCACGCGGCTCAGCCCGCGTCGTCGGCCCTGCTGGTGGCGGAGGCGGAGGAGGCGGCTTGGGCACGGCCTTTTGCACTGTAATTGTATTTTCGGGCGGCGGCGGCGCCAAGGTCTCGATAACAACCTCGGGCGGCGGCACGTAGGGTGGAATTTCTTCCATTTCAGGTGGTGGGGGCGGTGGCTCTTCCTCTACAGTCGGTTCATCGACTTCGAATGTCTCCATGGGCCCGGTTATATGCGCTACCGCCCGCAGCGCAAGACCGCTGGCGAATAGGTAACCAAGGGCAACATGGAGCAACGCAACAGCGCCAAGCGTAACCATACGCGCTTTGGACATGCTCTGATCTGCATAAGCCATGGGTCGCTCGTAACTCCCTCTCTAAATATCATTCAGCTACGATCAGAAAACACCGACCGAGCCGACTTAAACGATGTGGCGAATGGTTCCGCCTGAATTTCCACACACGGATCAGGCCGCCGGCCGATTGGCTCAGCGTATCCCGTCCCTCGCGGCCCTACTAGCTTGCCCTCCTTGGGCTCGCAACTGCTTTATTAACGTAGCTGTGTTTGTTTGGCTCAGAACAATATTCATGTCGCACTCATATTGAATGTGGCAAGAATCGGCTAAGCAGGATTCTTTATAAATTAACCGAGGCAGATGGAAAAGTGCATACAGATATTAATCGCCTTAGTTTTACGCTTGGAACAGCTCTCATCTTTGGATTTGCATCAATCAGCCTTGGAAATGCACAGGAAAATACGTCACACGGCCGTGCGGATCTTGCCGCCCTGACACTTGATTCGGCGGTCATTTTGCGGGCGCACATTTCCAAGACATCAAAGCTGAACGCAAAATTGGCGCCCGATGTCGCGACCGGTTTTCGTCGATTATTGGTCCGTGCAGACATTGAAAATCTGCTCGTTGCGCCCGGATATATACCACCGCGCATCGAATATCTTGTCGATGTACCGGTCGATTCGCGCGGTAAACTGCCTCAGTACAAGGGGGCATCTGTCATTCTTTTTCTCAATTCCGGACACCGCGAGAATCAATATCAGCTCACCAAACCCTGGGCACAAGTGGCGTGGACGGAAGATCGCGACGCCTATGTCCGCAAACTCGCCAGCGAAGCCGTTGCAAATCCCGATATCAAATCCATGAGCATCAGCGGCTTCGGTCAGGCTTTTCATGTCGCCGGAAGTTTGCCCGGAGAAGGCGAAACACAGATTTTCATAAACACAGACTCGGGCAACCCTGTTTCACTGGTCGTGCTTTCACGTCCCGGTCAAAAACGCACGTATGGCGTCGCGACCGGCGATATCATAGACGAGTCAGCAGGAGGAATCGCAAGCGGAAGCCTGCTCTGGTATCATATAGCCTGCGGACTACCTGCAGAAATCCCGCCGAAAAGCACCGAGACGCAAACCTCTGTGGAGGCCAACAAGGTCCGCGACGATTACCAATTTGTGCGCAAGACCATCGGCGCTTGTGATCAACACTTCAAGGTCGAGTAGACTTTGAACTCAGTTCCACACCAACCGCATTGCAATCCGGGTAAATATCGGGCTTTTCGGTGGAGACTCGCAGGGCCGTAACGTGCTTTCGCACGGCGATACTACTATAGACGGCCCGACAAAATGTCTCCTGCAGATTGTACCGTCGGCTCGCCGCGAGTTCCCGAATCGATTCGCGCAATGTGTCATAGTTCCAAGCGCTTTTTTCAAGATCGTCGCTAGGAAATGCCGCTTCATCGACCCATACATCAACTGTCACGCGCAGACGCTGTGGCGCTCCGACCTCAAAACTGTGAAATCCGATATCGACGAGCAACTCATAGCCATTCAGGAATATTCGCCGCGATTTAGGTAACAAGTGATCCGGCAGAATGCCGCGTAGGTCACCGGTCATACTTCGTCCTCCACCATGAATCCGACATCGCGCGGCAAGCCCATCATGCACTGTCCTGCGTCAAGTGTGATCACCTGCCCGGTGATGGTGGGAACATTAATCAAATATTTCAAAGTTGTTACAATCTGCTCAGTGGTCACGCCCCGTTGCATCGGGTTATACACATGCGCTTTTTCGAAATGCTTGCGCGACTGCGGACCGCTCACCAATGTAACGGCGGGCGCTATTCCATTAACACGAATGTTCGGTGCAAGCGCGCGCGCCTGAAGTTCAGTTAATCCGAGGAACCCATATTTGCTGACCGTATAGCTGAAGTGGTCAGGATTAAGTGCGAATAGCTTGGCATCAAGCATATTGACGATCAGTCCGTTACGTTCATTTCCGACATGCTTGGCAAACTGTTGCGCCAATATGGCAGGAGCCTTCAGGTTGACCGCCGCATGGGCATCCCATCCGGCATCATCGAACGACATGTGATCATCGTAAGCAAACAGGGATGCATTATTGATTAGCAAGGAAATCTGCGCCATTCCGGACTTGATTTGACCAATCAACGACCGACACGCGGTGGCGTCGGCAAGATCAGCCTGCACCACGCTGGCCGTTCCGCCGCCTGCAACAATCTCGGCACATAGTGAATCGGCCTCGGCGTGTGATCGATTGCAATGGATATAGATGTGCCAACCATCGGCTGCGAGGCCCCGTGCCATCGCAGCTCCAATGCGTTTCCCTGCGCCGGTGATCAGCGCGCCATTTGCAGTTCCAAATTCAGGCGTCATGACGCGCGCTTACCCGTCGTTCGTTCGCTTCGCAAGTTTGACTGCCTTATTTTTCGGCAGAGCGACGGCAGCATGCAGAGCTGCAGTACCGGAGAATTTGTCCATAAACTTATCCACAGGCAGCGGGGATAAGTCATATATCCGTAACCTTGAGCCAAAGACCAACCACGCCTAAGTCTTAAACCTATGGCAGAACCGCCTCACATGGACCGATTTTCCGAAGCGCAGGCGACCTATACTGTGCGCGGTGCAAGTGCGCCCGACCTTGATGTCGGAATTGCAGCGATCCGCAATGTGCTGAAGACCCTGCCCGCACGTCCGGGGGTTTATCGCATGCAGGATGCAAGGGGCGATGTGCTCTATGTCGGCAAGGCGCGTAGTCTGAAGGTGCGGGTCGCAAATTACACGCTCATCAACAACTTGCCCAAACGCCTGCAGCGTATGGTATCGCTGACCCGCAGCATGACCATCGTGACCACGGCAAGCGAAGCCGAAGCGTTGCTACTTGAAGCCCAGCTTATCAAGCGCTTTCGACCGGGATTCAACGTCCTGCTGCGCGACGACAAAAGCTTCCCGTTCATATTCCTGCGAGAAGATCACTCCTATCCCCGCATCTCAAAGCACCGTGGCGCGCGCAAAGGCAAAGGATTGTATTTCGGGCCGTTCGCCAACGCCGGGGCGGTTAACCGCACACTGAACGCGCTGCAAAAGGTGTTCCTGCTGCGCTCCTGCTCTGACAGTTTTATGGCGAACCGGTCTCGCCCTTGTCTGCTCTATCAAATCCGCCGCTGCTCTGCACCCTGCACGGGCAAGATTGACGAAGTCGGCTATGCCGAACTTGTCAGCGACGCCAAGGCGTTTCTTGCTGGTAAAAGCCAGCGCGTGCAAAAAAAGCTGGCACTTTCGATGCAGGCCGCCTCCGATACACAGGATTTTGAACTTGCCGCAGTCTTTCGCGATCGCCTGCGCGCACTTAACTATATCCAAAACACGGCTGGCGCTGCGACCGGCGCGAAGGATGTCGATATCATCGCTGCCGCTGAAAAAGCCGGACAGGTCTGCATTCAGGCCTTTTTCGTTCGCGGTGGCCAAAACTGGGGCCACCAGGCCTTTTTTCCAAAGAACACCATGGGTAATGAACTGGAAAGCGTACTGTCGGACTTTCTGATGCAGCTTTACGAGGACATGCCGCTACCGCCTGAGATATTGGTCGACCGTGAACTTCCCGAAGCCGGACTGATTGCTGAAGCGCTGTCGACCCGTGCCGAGCGCAAGATCACCCTCCGTCGCCCCACCAGAGGGCCGCTCCGACACCTTGTCAGCGACGCTGCGCGTAATGCCGAAGAAGCGCTCGACCGTCGCCTTGCTGAAAGCACAACCCAGGCAAAGCTGTTACAATCGCTCGCCGAGTTGTTCGATCTCGACTCGCCGCCACAACGGATCGAAACTTACGATAATAGCCATATTCAGGGAACCAATGCAGGTGGTGCCATGATCGTAGCAGGCCCCGATGGCTTCATCAAAAGCGCTTACCGCAAATTCAACATCAACGATGCAAACGTCATTCCGGGCGATGACTTCGGTATGATGCGCCACGTCCTGCGTCGTCGCTTTGAACGACTGGGTAAGGAGGACCCCGACCGAAAACTGGGTGACTGGCCCGACCTTGTGCTGATCGACGGTGGCAAGGGGCAATTATCGGCCGCGCTCGACATTCTTGAGGAGCTCGGTATCAGCGATATCCCGCTGGTCGGCGTCGCCAAGGGCCCGAACCGCAATGCCGGACGCGAGACATTTTATATGATGGATGGTCGCGAGATGACGCTGCCTCCAAACGATCCGGTGCTGTTCTATCTACAACGCCTGCGGGACGAAGCACACCGCTTTGCAATTGGCGCTCACCGTGCCAAGCGCAGCAAGGCCATCGCCGCCAACCCGCTCGACGATATTCCCGGCATTGGTCCCACAAGAAAACGTGCGCTGCTGACACATTTCGGTACAGCGAAGGATATCCGTGCCGCGGACATCACATCACTTCAAGGTGCACCGGGCATTTCAAAAGCTATGGCGCAGACAATCTACGACCACTTCCATCCGCAGAGCTAAGTTCTCATGCAAAAACGTCACCAAACAGCGCCATCATCGCGTCCCACGACCGCCGGTCGGCCTGTTCATCGTAACGTGCGAAGTCGGGCATGCCCAAGGCAGAGGCATCAACATTGGTAAAGCTGTGCACAACACCGCCATAAAGGTGCATCATCCAATCGACACCACCTTCGCGCATCTCTGCTTCAAAAGCCACGCGTTGTTCTGGCGGTATGCCGGGATCATCGGCACCAATACAGACCAGAATTTTGCCCTTAATATGCTTCGCGTCCTGCGGCGCAGCCGTTGCAAGACCGCTGTGAAAACCAACCACGCCCTTGATCGGCGCCCCACCCCGCGCCAGTTCGAGCGCCATGGTTCCACCAAAACAAAACCCGATCGCGGCGATGCGCTCATTGTCGACCATGATGTGATCCTGCAATAGCTGCAGTGCGCCAGTCGCCCTGGCACGAATCCGGTCAGGATTCGGACGCAAATCTTCCAGCAAAGGCATGACGTCAGGCAGGCGTTCAAAAAGTTTTGTACCACCATGCAGGTCGCACACCATCGCGGCATAGCCAAATTCTGCCAAACGTTGCGCGCGCTTGTGGATATTGGGGCCTGGACCGAAAGCTTCGGGAAAAAGTAATATACCGGGTCTCTGTCCAGCAACATCGATGTCAGTGTAAAGCGTCGCAAGCATATTGATGCCGTCGCCGACATAATTCAGCTGTTCATTTTTGATCGTCATTTTCTGGTGTCCCAATCTCAGATTCTACCGTCGCGACCGAACGTATTCGCGCGAGGGTCAAGAGGCCACCAGTTTTATATAATGGGCGTTACGAGTTCTCCCAGATCCCCAATCTCCATCCGGACTTCGTCGCCCGCATTCAGATATTCAGGAGGATTCCTGCCATGTCCGACACCCGCCGGCGTACCAGTCGCGATAACATCACCGGGATAGAGCGTCATTATCGCCGCCAGATGTTCTATAATCTGAGCCACGCCATAAACCATTTCCGAGGTATTCGAATCCTGCTTGACGACGTTGTTGACCATAAGGCGGACGGGCAAGTTCTGAGGCTCGGCAACAAATTGAGAAGGCAGTATATAGGGTCCCATCGGCGCAAAGCCGTCGAACGCCTTGTGCTGAACCCAATCAACCCCAATCGGCGGACGGCTGGCAAGCCAGTCCCGTGCCGAAAGATCGTTGAAATTTGCGTAACCGGCGACGTAATCAAGCGCATCAACAACCTTTACGTCACGGCACTCCGCGCCAATTATGACGGCGAGCTCAGCTTCCCAATCCATCATTTGCGACTGTTTTGGAATGGCAACGGCATCCCCCGTCGCACGGATTGTGTTATTGGCCGGTTTCAGAAAGCTGTATGGATAGCTTGGCACCATTGGAATTGGCATTTCCGCAATATGATCGTGATAATTCGATCCGATGCAAACGATCTTGCCCGGCGCCTTTAGAGGTGCCAGAAAACGCACTCCATCCACCGATGTGCCGTCATGTGGAAATCGCGCATGATTTGTATCCACATATGCAGAAATCAATGAATTCCAGACTGCCCAGTTTTCAAGGACGGGCATCAAATCAGTTGGCTCATTCCCAAAATATCTATCAACTTCACCCGGCAGAATTGCGGTTAAAGATTGATAATGGCCGCCGTTTTCAACAACAATTTTTGCGCCTTCATCTGTATCGATGATTGCCAGACGATACATATGGCTCATGCCCCACCATCTCTTTCGGCCTTTGTCGAGGCACCAATACCCCAATGTTCCGGCTCTATTTCAGTTATAATTACCCGTACGGATTGCTCATCAACGCCAAGCGCCCTCACAGTTCCATTGGCGAGTTCCGTGATAAGTGCTCGCTTCTGTGCGGCAGTTCTGCCTTTGATTATTTTTACTGAAATCAGCGGCATTGATTGGTCCCTGCGTTATATCGACCGTTACAGGCCACACACTTACACCTTTACCCTATTTTGTCCGACTTGCAATATAGTGGATGCAGTTTTGTTTAAGAAAGTCGAGAATTGGACAGTCATCCACGAACATCCGGAGCATGCTCAATGCAGCAGACAAGGCCTTCGTATTCGATGACTGTGCGAAAAATTACGTGCGATCAGCTTGTGCTTGTCACATGTCCAAACATGTGACGCCGTGCAGCGTCGTCAAAATCTTGTTTGAACGCATATTGTTCCTTTAGTGCAACGGCGCGGATCGCAGCTGGCCGCTCCTCAATGGCACTGACAAGACGCATCAAATGCGGACATTCGGCTCGCGCTTCGACTCCAAGGACACGATCAATATTGCGCGCCCAGCCCCATACCGCCATGTCGATAATGGTGTATGCATCGCCGATCATCCAGTCTCGCCTCGCCAGATGTCGGTCAAGCACATCATAATGGCGCCGCGCCTCGAACATGTAGCGGTTGACGGCATAATCCTTAGGTTCGGGAGCGAAATGCCTAAAATGAACAGCTTGTCCCGAATATGGGCCAAGTCCAGTAGCCACGAACATCATCCAGGACAACATTGCTCCACGCACACTCGGTGTGTCATTGGGCTTAAATTTTCCAGTTGCTTCTGCCAGATACAGCAAAATAGCATTACTATCGAAAATCTTGACATCGCCATCGACGATAGCCGGAACCTTGGCATTGGGATTGATCGCTGTAAATTGAGACGCGTGCTGCTCACCATTTAACATGTCGACCGGTATCACGCGATATGGCAACCCTGATTCTTCAAGAAACAGTGCCACCTTCATAGGGTTTGGACCGGGATTATAATAAAAATCGATCATTCTATTGCCCCCTGACTCATCAAACTGCCGCAAGACCCAGCCGATTTCAGCATCAAACGCAGAGTTTGGCGGCAAGTTTAGCAACATGCGCACCAAGATAGCGCGCGCCATCGAGTTCGATATTGCTCGGTTGCCGCGACCCGTCGCCACCCGATATCGTCGTGGCGCCATAGGGCGAGCCACCCTTTACCTCCTCAACCCCCATCTGCCCGGCAAAACTATAAGGAAGACCCGTAATCACCATACCTTGGTGCATAAGGTTAGTGAGAATTGAAAACAACGTCGTCTCCTGCCCACCATGTTGTGTGGCCGTTGAGGTAAACGCGGCACCAACTTTGCCGACAAGCGCGCCCCGCATCCAGAGTCCTCCGGTCTGATCCCAGAATTGGGCCATCTGGGACGGCATTCTTCCAAATCGGGTCGGCGCACCGACAATGATAGCATCATAATTTTCAAGCTCGTCAACTTCGGCAAGCGGCGCACCCTGCTCAAGTTTAAATTGCGACGCCTTCGCGATTGCCTCGGGAACAAGTTCGACCACCCGGCGAATATCTGCCTGTGCACCAGCCTCCTCAGCAGCTTCTGCAATCGCGGCGGCCATCGTTTCGATGTGCCCATATGACGAATAATAGAGGACGAGTAGCTTGGTCATTAGATGGTTCCCACTGCGATTAAACTGCCCCGCACCTTTCATACAGGTCTATGTGAGTCAAGGTAGGTCTTACACATCCTAACGAAAAAGTGCATGGAGTAATGCTATTTTTATCATCTACAGACTCGTGAACACCTTGAAGAAATTCGCCCCTACATAATCCATCGCAAACGCTGAAATTGCTCCAAAACTATATATTTATAAGGGAATTAAGAGGTCACAACACAGCGCTTCATACCCCGCGGACATCTAAAATTTAAGGTCCACCTTGACGAAACGACCGAGTCATGAAAGAGGATACACTATTGGATATGTAAAGTGGGGTGGACCGGACATATCGAGTATTGGTTTTGCCGGGCAGGTTAGAGCTTGGTTCACAACAGACAATAATCGAACTGGGAGGCAGTAATGGGCAAAACGTTAAAATTGGGTATCGCAGCCAGCGCACTCGCAATGGCCGTTCATGGCAGCGCCTATGCGCAGGATGCACAAAGTGCAGCACCCGTGCAGACAAATGAAAACATCGGTATTGCGGACATCGTAGTGACGGCCCAAAAGCGCAGTGAAAGCCTACAAAAAACACCTGCTGCCGTTACTGCTTACACGGGCGATGCTCTCGTACAATCCGGCACCACTGACCTCCGCGCCGTCCAGAACATCATACCAAACGCCCGCTTCCAGCAGGAAGGTGCAACGACGCAGGTCATTTTACGTGGCATTGGCTCCAACCTCGATTTTGGCAATGTCGAGCCTACAGTTGCCTTCAACATCAACGGTGTGTTCATCCCGCGCGAGGGGACCAGCGCCCCGATCTTCGACATTGACAGAATTGAGGTTCTCCCTGGACCACAAGGCACACTTTATGGTCGCAACGCGCTTGGCGGGACCATCAACCTGTCGCTGAAACGTCCGAGCCGCGACCTTGAAACCAGCGGCGTGATCGAAGTCGGCAATTACAGCCTCGTCCACGCTACTTTCGTTCAGAATGTACCTTTGTCAGAGGATCTCGCGGTTCGTGGCGCGGTCGATTACACATATCACAAGGGCTATATGGAAAGTGGTGCCTATTCAAAGGACGACCTCGCTGGACGCCTTGGTGTCCTCTATGATCCAAGCGAAGATTTTAAACTCTATATTTGGGGATCTGCCGCAATAAGGGACGGTCATCCCTCGAACCTTGTCAACAAGGGCCTCGACCCGACAACTTTCACTTATAGCGAAAATGCCTATTTGCGCGATCGTCCGTGGGATGATCTGCGGCCCGGTGCGCTCGCAGGAACGGCTATTTTTGGGCAACCAGTCGCCGAGCAACAGAAATATGACAACTTCGTACTTGGCGCGCAGGTCGATATTGGCGTCGGCGACGGCCTCACCCTCACCTATGTTCCCGGTTTTTTCAGCCTGCGCTCGTCTTCCGATTACTGGCTTGGCGTTATCCCTGCCTACAAGACCGACAATTATGACGTGATTACCCAAGAACTACGATTGGCGGGAGATTCCGACAAGCTCGACTGGCTTCTTGGCATCTACGCCTATCGTCAGGTTACCAAGGCCGAAGCGTTTGTAGGTCGACTCGGCGGCCCGTTCTTCTTTCGATCGAGTGGTGTCTTGCGCCACCGTGTGAAAGGGGCCGCACTTTTCGGGCAAGCCACTTATAGCGTATCGGACTCGCTGCGCCTGACCGCAGGCGGACGTATGAGCGGTGATGACCGGGAAGCCGCAGGTGTTTCGAACGATGTCGGCAACCTGCCGTACACTTTTTCTCGTAAATATAGCCGGTTCGATTTCAAGCTCGGTGGTGAATATGACCTGACGCCGACGGCGATGGCGTATCTCACATATCAGACCGGTTATCAGCCGGGTACGTTCAACGAGGTTCCGTCTACGCCCACGCAGGAAAATGCGATCAAACCGCCCAAATTGTCATCGATAACCGGCGGCCTAAAAACCCGTTTCCTCGACAATACACTGCAGATCAATGCCGAGGCATTCTATTATGATTACAAGGACCTGCTGGTTCAGGCCTATGACGCAAGCAAACCATACAACCCGATCTTCAATGCGAAGGCAACGACCTATGGCGTTCAAGTCGACCTGGTGTTCCAGCCGACGAACGAGGATCGCCTGACGACTTCGATCGGCTATCTCCACGCCCGCCTGAAGGAGTATGACTCGCCAGGCCTGTCGCAATATAACGGTTTCAGCCCGCCATATGCCGCAGACTGGACGATCAATGCTGGCTATTCCCACGACTTCCAGCTCTCGGCAGGCTATGTTCGCGCGCATGCCGATGTGCGCTACGAATCCGCGTTTTATGCCGACTTTGTGCACAGCCTCGGCGTGCGTCAAAAGCCGGCTGCCAAGGGGAACGCGTCGCTCACATATTATGCCGAAGACGAAAGCTGGACGATCGGCGCGTGGATCAAGAACATCACGAACGAGGCTGTTCTTGCTGCAACAGCCGCAGCAGGCATCCCTGGCCCGGGCACGGCATATCTTGAAGAGCCGCGTACATTCGGCGTGCGTAGCACATTCAAATTCTAGCGTCTGAACTTGGGAGCGACATGACTGGCACATTAAAAAACAAGTCGATCCTGATCACGGGCGCGGGCGGGGGCATAGGATCTGCCACCGCCCGCGTGCTAGCCGCAGCGGGCGGACGGCTGGTGCTGACAGACGTGAATACGGACGCTGGGCAAGCCGCTTGCGCGGCAGTCATCAAAGCTGGTGGCGAGGCCATATTTGTACCCGCCGATCTTGGTTCCGAAGACGAGGTCGCCAGGCTGATTGCCACAACGGTCAAAACCTATGGCCGTATCGACGGAGCATTCAACAACGCCGCTGTCGAACAGCATAACAAGCCGATGCACGAGCTTGAGACTGACGAATGGAACAAGGTGATCGGCATCAATTTGACCTCGGTATTTCATTGCATGAAATACGAAGTGAAGGCCATGCTGGGTGCAGGCGGTGGAGCGATCGTAAACACCGCATCTTCGCTTGCGCAGGTCGGGCTCGCCAATGCGTCGGATTATTGCTCTGCCAAACATGGCCTTCTCGGCCTTACCCGTGCGGCAGGCGCCGATTACGGGACAAAAGGTATCCGCATCAACGCCATCTTGCCCGGTATAACCAGAACGCCAATGATCATTCGGCTGAGCGAGGACCCGGCGCTGTCGGAGACTTTCGACCGCCTACGCATGCGCCATTCTATGGGACGCTTTGGTGAACCGAGCGAAATCGGTGAAGCAGTCGCATGGCTGCTGTCGGAACAGGCATCCTTTGTCAACGGCGCCGCAATTGCGGTCGATGGCGGATATCTGTCCATTTAAATATAAAAATGCTGGAGAGAACACATGTACATGCTTTCACACGCAACCCCGGTTAACCCTGATGGTGTCGAGCCCAAATTGAGCCGCGAGCAAGTGTGGCGCGGACTTGAACTCAAGGCCATAGACGCCAAGCCTTTCGTCAACGGAATGAGCCAGTGCGACGTATTGGAGCGCACCGACACAACGATCAAACGTGTCGTCACTTTCATGGGCAAGACACATCATGAATTCATTACGCTGCAAGCGCCCATACAAGTCCATTTCGAGCGTCTGGATGGTACGGGTTGGATTTTCAACACGATCAGCGATTCTGATAATGGCCTGCTGCTGACCTTCACATTTGGCATCAACTTTCCTGGCGTCGAAGCTGGCTCGACGGAAGAAAAAACTCAGGGTGATGGTATGCGCGGCGCCTATGTCGGCGCGGTCGAGGCGACTCTGGCGCGAGTTCGCCAAATGGCCGCCAACGGTGAAATCTAGATTAAAGATGGAGACCAGCGTGGCAGGAAATAATATGGGGCCATCAAGCACTTCAGATATAAATCAATGGCTGGCAGATTTTTTTGCCGATGCTGATCTCGTAGACGTCGACAAATTAGTCGCTTGGTTTGCTGACGATATCGAGTTGCGCTTCGCCAACAATCCGCCGATCAACGACAAGTTAACGGCACGTCAGGTCATGGCGGAATTTTATAACTCAATTGCCGGCATGCGCCACGTACCCGAAGAAGTGGTGGCCGGAGACAACGTCATTTCCCAACAAGCCATCGTAACCTATACGCGGCATGACGGCACGGATGTCCCCCTGCCCGTTTCCAGTTACATTCGACGCAATTCCAATGGGCTAATCGATCGCCTCTGGATATATATCGACATTACCCCACTTTATGAGGTGGCGGCATGAAGCGCCTTGAAGGACGGACCTGCATCGTAACCGGGTCAGGCGGCAGCATAGGCCGGGCAACAGCGCTTCGCTTCGCATCGGAAGGCGCAAATGTCGTCGGTTGCGACATCTCAGAGGCAGGTGCGGAAGAAACGGTGCGCCTTGTCGAAGCGGCTGGCGGTCGCATGATTTCGGTTCACCCCTGCAACCTTACAGAAAAAAGCGAATGCGAGCGTCTCGTCGCAGAAGCGGTTGCACGTTTCGGAGGAGTCGATGTGCTATTCAACAATGGTGCGATGGCCTATTTCGCATGGATAGAGGAAATGGATGACCCCACATGGGACAACACGATCAACGAGGAACTTGACCTTGTTTTCCTCCTCACCCGAGCGGCATGGTCTGAACTTGTCAAAAGCCGGGGCGCGATTATCAACACCGCCTCGTTATCGGCATGGCTGGGCATCGAACTGCTGCCGGGGCTTGCCCATGCGGCCGCCAAAGGTGGCGTTTTGTCTATGACGCGACATCTCGCAATGGAAGGACGACACCACGGAATCCGTGCAAACTCTGTCTCGCCAGGAACGATTGAAACCAATCAGACTCGCTTCATCCTTGACGATCCCCATTGGACCAAAACACAGGTTGGCCGGGCTATGATGAACCGCATGGGACAGCCCGAAGAGGTTGCCAGCGTCGTGGCTTTCCTTGCAAGCGATGATGCATCATATGTCACCGGGACCGACATCGCCGTCGATGGCGGTGTCCGGGCGTGGTGAATCAAGCCTGTTTCTAGGCCCCCGTCAGACTCGCGAACTGACCGTCGAGATAGATCAAGGGGTCGATCTGCTCGCGGTTATGGATCGCAGTCACCGTACCGATACAGACGCTGTGCGTTGCGAAGGTGATGAGCTGGCTACGCTCGCAGATCAGGCTGACCTGTGCGTCACGCAAATAAGGTGGACCACTTTCGTGTTTCACCCAATCACCGCTTTGGAAACGCACGTCACGCAGCTTGCTGTTGGAAAAATTCATCGCGATGTCGATTTGGTCATGGTGCAACACGTTGACACAGAAATGGCTGGCTTGTGTCAGGGCATCATGCATTGATGCGGACTGGTTCACACAGACGAGCAAACTGGCCGGGTCCGCAGACAAGGAACACACTGCCGTCGCCGTCATTCCCATAAAGTCATCTTTATCGGCAATGGTAATAACATTGACCGTCGCCGCCAGTCTGCGCATTGCCTGTCTGAACCCTGCGCCAATATCATCCATCATCTTGCTCCTATAATCTCTTGATCGGGACTATACGTCCCGGAATGGCTTGAACGCTGCAGAAAGACTACCCCTAGCGCGAGCGCGCATTAGCACGATAGAATGTCTCTGCCAAATCTTCGCTAATCAGCTTCTTCAAGGCCGACCAGCTTGCGCAGGCATCGCACAAATATCGGTTTTTCATCGGTAGATAATGGTTCTAATATCTCGCGCTGCGCAGCTTCGAGCCGCTCGATCCGTTCGACCAGCAGATGAAACCCCGCATCTGTAATACGCATCGTCCAGGCTCGATTGTCTTTCGGGTCACGCTCCCGCTCGACCCAGCCGCGTGCGACAATGCGACCAAGCATTTCTTTCAATGTGCTTTTGTCGATGCCAGTGGCCTCAACCAGATCGCGCTGGGAAGCCCCTGGGCGTTTTTGCAACGCGAGCAACAATGCGATCTGCTGACGCGTGACATCATCGCCGACATATTTGGTAAAAATATCAAAGGAACGTTGGTGATTACGACGCAAAAGATGACCGGGCGCAGTTAGAAGATCGAAGCTTGTTACACGCTCTTCCGCCTTGTCCGCCATTCGCCGATCAGCCCTTTACACCGAATTCTACACGCCCGAGTTTCTGGACGCTGAGACGTATATGTTGACCCGGTGATAATGCTTCGGCCGCCGTTGCACCGCCCGCCATGATGACATCACCCGCCTGCAAAGGTTCCCCAGCCGTGTGCGCAAGCCGCGCCGCCGCAACTAGCGAACGAAGTGGATGACCCAATATCGCCGCGCTTGACCCAATCTGCCGCGCCTCTCCATCGATTTCAAGGATCATGCCAAGGTTCGACAAATTCACCTGCGGGCCAGACCACGGACCGACAACAAAGCTCGACGAAGAGCTGTTATCAGCGACAACGTCGGTCACAGAGAATTTGAAGTTTTTATATCTTGAATCGATGATTTCAAGCGCCGGGGCAACACCTGCAACGGCAGCAAGCGCGGCTGCCGGTGTAACCTTGGCGGCTAGAGGTGCTTTCAGCACAAAAGCGATTTCAGGCTCTACGCGCGGATGGACATAGGCGCTAAAATTGATCGTACCGCCGTCCTCGATCATCATATTGTCGGTCAAGCGACCCCATATCATTTCATCGACGCCCATCTGCACCATTTTCGCACGACTGGTGAAACCCATCTTGATGCCGACGCGCTTTTCACCGCGCGCATAACGTCGACCCAGCAATGCAGCCTGAATGGCATAGGCGTCATCCAGGGAGAGTGCTTCGTCGAGCTGCGGAGTCGCTGTTGCCAACCTTGCAGCCTCGTCAAGGCGCGTGGCAATTGCGGTTACATCAACCATTTTCAGTTTCCTTATGTTTTCTTACCCTATGCCTTGCCGAAGCGCACACGCGCCGCGCCAACGCCCTCTATTCTCGCTTCGACAGTATCGCCGGGCGCAACGGCGATCATCGACCCAAGCGCACCTGCAAGCACGATGTCCCTAGCCTGAAGTGGTCGCCCCACCTCCGCCATTTTAGCCGCAAGCCAACCAAGCGCGTGTAGCGGGTTGCCTAGGCAGGCAGCCCCTGCCCCGAAGGAAACAGGCTCGCCATTCTTTTCCATCACCATACCGCAGAGGCGCAGATCGATCGAACCGAGCGAGGTCGGCGTTGTGCCCAGCACGAAAAGCCCCGATGACGCATTGTCTGCAATCGTATCGACGATACTGATGTCCCAGTTCTCGATACGACTGTCGACGATTTCTATCGCAGGCAGCGCATAATCGACGCAATCAAGAAGTTCGGCGGCCGTCAGTTTTTCAGGGTCGGGCGCACGGGCCAGCACGAAGGCGATTTCCGCTTCGACCCTTGGTTGCAAAAGCTGTCTTGCGGGAACCTCGTTCCCATCAGGGATCGCCATATCGGCAAACAGTACACCAAAGTCGGGCTGATCAACGCCGAACTGCTTTTGTACGACCTTCGCCGTCAGTCCAATCTTGGCGCCAACATATTTGCGCCCCTGGGAAAGCCATTGCGCCGTGTTCGCTTCTTGAATCGCATAAGCATCGGCAATCGTCGCGGCAGGGTATGCCGTCCGGATCGGCCCGATTGGCTGCAGGCTCGAATAAGCCTCGCGAAGCTGCACGGCCTGATCCAATATGATTTGTTCGCTGAGCACATCGTCTAGGGGGTGGGTTGCCATTCTGGATCTCCGAAACATAAAAAATGCCACATGCGCTCGAACAGGCCACCTGCCTTGACGGCACGTCTGGCAACCTCCTCGGCAGTATATTCGCGCGGCGATACACCTGTGGCACGCACAGGCAATAAAGCGAGCTCAACACGGGCCGCATCCTCAAGGAAAAAGGCGAGCGCGGCAGCTTCTTCAAGGGTTTCTCCTGCTGTAACCGAGCCATTGCCCGACAGCACAATCGCCGCATTATCGCCCATCATTGCAGCGACTTCGATCGCCTGCGGATCATCGCGGACCAGCGCCACACCCGGCCATAAAGGCGGCGCGGGCGCAAAATATGTACCGAGCCCATGCAGCGCGCGCGGCGTTTCGCCAAGCGCAGAGAGCGCCATAACTGCTGGCGACTGGACACGGCAAACCCCGCTAATCGTCGGGCGGCTGCGGTATATTTCACGATGTATGCGCACTTCAGGCAATGCGCCAGGCGGCAGATCCCCATCAAGCTTGACTTCGATCCCGCCTTCATCGCACGAAACAGTGCCAAGCGGTTGCGCCGGCGTGACCAGAAACCGGTCGCTATCCAGACGAATACTAACATGGCCATAGGCATGCGAAAGGCCATGTCTCCCCATAGCGCGCGCCGCCAGACGCAGGGTCCGCACCGCCTCAGGCTGCACGAACTTTTGCCGTATCCGCCGGGGTCTGGAATTCGGGAATGTCAGGCTTTGAACCCCACATACAAAAACTGCTCCTCCGGATCCGGCGACAGGGCCAGGTTGCGGGCGAACGGCGCGTCGGCCCAGACGATCTGGTCGATGTACGCGCCTTCGAGCGTGAACACCTGCACCCGCCGATTCTCGCGATCCGCCACGTACACGAGCCCGTCTTTGGACACGCGTATGGCGTGGACGATGCTGAACTGTGCCGGACCGGGCCCGTCCGGCACCGAGTCGAGAAACCGGTACGGACACTGGTCATCGTCCTCCGGGACGTTGCCGAACGCACCCCACGCGCGCTTGAAAGCCCCCGTGCGCGCGTCGAAAACCGCCACACGATGGTTCCCGTACCCGTCGGCGACGA